>NZ_JANURN010000002.1:0-289693 GCF_030249855.1 Helicobacter zhangjianzhongii | reverse complement strand
TATCCGCATCTTCTTTATCAAGTTTGCTAAAGGCATTTAGCATTTCTGTGATATTGGCATTTTTATCCGCTTTTATGGTGTTGGCTAGCAGGGCTAAGTTGGCATCGTTTTCATTGGGGTAGGGGCTAGGATCTAGGATTCTAGCGATTTTGCTCTTTAGCTCTTGGACGCTAGTGGATTCTAGCTGGCGTGGGAGCTTGGCAAAGTTTGGCGCGTATCGTCCTAGCACGCTGTAAATATGATCGCCCAAGTTTTTAATGTCTTCTTTGTTGGAGTTGTAGGCTATGCTTAAAAGCTCTTTTATACTTAAATCATCGCTTGGCGTTCGTAGTAGCAGTTCATCGCTGGCTAGCTCGATATTAAAGCGGTCTTTTATCGCCTTTTCATACGCGGCGCGGCTCTCTTGGGTGAAGTCCTTAAAGCCTTGCACGCGGTGATTGCCTGTGATGACTTGCCCATCTTTTGCGATGATGGGGAGATCTTTGTAGCCGCCTCTCCCTAGCACCATTTCTGGCTTGAAGTTTTGGGCTATGGATTCTATGGTCTTATGCTCCTTTTGCGTGCGTGGCTGGAGTCCATCACTGCTGAAATTTGGCTTGACATCGCTTGCTTTCACGATCACAAAATCTAGCTGGTAGATATTATCATCATCAGTGGCTATGCTTGTGCTAGGGGCATTGGTCTTGCGCACTTCTATGGGGTCGCCTATGTGTATATCGCGATCCATTTCGCCCTTGCCCACTCGCGCATCCTTTTGGGCTTGGATTTGGTCGTTGTGGTCCTTGATCGCTTGGGCGGTTTGCTGCTCGGCTAGCTCTTTTGCCTTGGCTTGCTCTGCTAGCTCATTTTGCTTGGCTAGGGCTTCTTGCTTGGCTTGCTGCATTAGGCTTTGTGTGGTAGAATCGCTTGTGCTTTGGTGAGATTGTAGCGGACTGCCCTGCTCTAAGCTAGGATTAGAGATAGATTCACTCTTTGCCGCTTCATCTGCGTTATGCGGATATGGGCTAGCCTTAGCATTTTTTAGTAGCACTTCTTTGTTGTAATTCCCCTTTGTTTTCCACATTGTTTTAAATATCAGCTTATCCTGCCCTAGCAGTGCTTCCTCTATGGTTATGTGGTATCCATTGACTTGCTTGACATAAATCACGCCTGTGTCAGTGTAGAATTTCTCATCGTGCTCTTGCGTGATTTTGGGGTAGTTTGTTTCAATATCCGCGCGGGTGATGGCGATATTTCCTCGTGCGGATTCTGTGGCTTCATCGCCGTGGGATTTGAGCGCGTGGGCTATCTCATTTTCTCTAGCTTCTCGCACTAGTGGCTTTGCGCCTTTGAAGTGAAAATGCTCGGCTAGCTCTTGTGCTTCTTGGGTGCTTATAGTGTGATATTTTGGGCTAGAATCCACTTTTTGCGCTGGGGGCGTTGTCGCCTGCGTGCTGTTTAGATTTTGGGCGTTTTGAGTAGAATCCACTTTTGGCATTTCTTGCGGTGCTTCCTTGTGGATCGCCACGCCGCTATCGCGGCTCGCGATGACAGAGTGGGGGTCGCTCGGTGATGACGGCTGGGTTGTCTCGCTCTTTGGGCTTGGCGATGTGGATTCTAGGGCGTGGGGCGTTTTGGCTATATCTAGCACCTCTTGGCGTGCGTTATCTAGCTCCCCTTTAAAGGCTCTTATATGCTCTTTTGTGGCATTTGTGAAGTCGCCGCGCTTTTCAAGCCGCGCGAGCTCTAGCTTTAGATCGCCTATGTTGTAGCTAGATTCTAGGGCTTTGCTTAGGTGGTGGCGCAGGGCGGCTCCTTGGACCTTTTGATTCACAGAGGGTAGAAGCGGTATATGTGGCAAAAGCCTTATCATATTGGCAAAGATCCCTTTAATCACTTGAAACTTCACTGCCCCTTCAAGCGTGGTAGCGATACTAGAGCCGATCTTGTCCGTGGTCGCTGGCTTTATGGCTTGTAAGATTAAAGGATCATTTTTAAAAAGCGCGTGAAACTTCTCCGCGGCGTTGATGTAGTCGTGGGCTGCCTTTGAAGTGAAAGTGCCCTTTAGCTCTTTGATATTCTCTAAAAACTTCGTGCTATTAAATACCTGTATATCGCGCACCTCTAGCATAGACTTCCTAAAAAGCTCTTCTAGCATAGCGATCTCTATATGCGCTCTTGCTCCTTGTGGTAGGGCTTTGGTGATAGCATCGAGATTTGCTTCTTTGTCGCCTTGCCCCTTGGCAAAATCAAGCAAGCTTTGCAGGGCTTTTTCATTGGTATTTTTGCGGTCGCGGATCTTCAGGCGATCAGCTAGCTTTAGGCTATCTTTCATCGTGGCATAATCAAGCAACGCCGTATCAAAGAGCGTTTTTGCGTCATTGTAGGCTACTTTGTTTTGGGCAAAGATACTTTCAATGCCCGCTTTTATATCGCTTCGCACAAAGCTATCATAAGCGTGCTTTATGTGGGTTTTGAAGTTTGGATCGCGCTCGTTTTTGTAGTAGGCGTTGAGATTTTTTAGCGCGTTGTTTAGCTGCGTGAAGGATACGCCCTTTGGGTTATAGATGTTTTTTTCTATAAAGTTTAAGAAATTGGCACTAGATTCTGGGGCGACTCCAGAGTCTGCTAGACTTTGCTTAAAGGCTTCAAAGCTTTGGGAGCCGCTTTGCTCTTTAAGCGTGTTTAGATTGACCTTGTAGGTATCATCATAGATCGTGCCTAAAATCTGCGTGATCGCTTCATCATAAGAGTCTTTTGTGCCTTTTTCTAGCTCATCAAAGATAGCTTTAAGGCTACTTTTTGGCGCGATGGATTCTAGGCTTCTCTTAAGCTTTTGGGTGGTTTGGTGTAAAATCCTTGTCAAAGTATTGTGCGCTTTGGGGGATTTGCTCGCAGCTTCTGTGATAAAGCCTAGTAAATTCCCGCTCTCATCAGCGCGGATCGCTTGCAAAAGCCTGTTTTGAAACTGCTGCTGATTTTTCAGCGTAAAAATATCTTGCACCTTATCTACTGCATCTTTGAACTTTGGAGGCAGATTTGTCGTATCTATGCGCTTTGTGTGATCGCCGATCTCTAAGGCTAGACCAAAGTTTTCGCTGGCTTCTTGCAGGGATTTTTCTTGCTCTTTGGTGTAGGTTTGAGAGAGCAGCTTTTGTGCCATAGCTTGGTTGCCATCTTGGGAGCGTTTGACAAAGCCTAGCACCGGCGTGTAGTCTATGATCTTGCCTAGGCTTTGGGCTATGCCAGCTCCTTTAAGCTTGTCATACGCCTTGATCGCGCCCAAAATTGCCATATCGCCCACGATATTTAGCACGCCTTCTTGTGTGGCGTGGGCTAAGATCTCTTGGGCATTAGTCTCTCTGTGTAAGTATGCATTGCCTAGGATCGTATCTAACGCCCCTCCGCCAAAGGCTCCCACCGCTCCCCCCACCACTGCCCCAGCAGTCGCGCCATAGCCCCCACCAGCTCTGCCAAGCTTGGCTCCCCTTGCCGCGCCTGCAAACGCCCCGGCAATGCCCCCTGTGATACTCCCAGCATTTGCCGCTAAAATCGTAGGCAAGCTTTCAAAAAAGCCACTATTTATGCGATAAAACTCGCCCTTGTGGTTCAAAAATAGCTCCCCCTTGTCATTTACCCCTATGCCTTCAAAGCCTAGATTTGTAGCGATTGTGTGGGCGGAGTTTAGGTAGTCTGTCTTTGCCTTTTCATCGCTTCCGGTAAGCAAGCTTGCTATGCTTTTGTATTGGTGGAAGTTATCTAGCACTTCAAGGGCTGTTTTCATCTCTTTTGGCACGATCTTTTGGGCTCGTTTATTTTCTATAAAATCGCGGTATATTTCATCATCACTAGCAAAGATCTTATCCCACGCGCTTGCACGCGATTTGATATAGTCTTTGTCGCTTTGGTCTAGCTCTTGGGGGGTCTTTTTAGCGATGTGTAGGTCTCTTAGATCCTTTTCATACGACTCTAAGGCTAGGTCGTGGGGCGTGGCGAGTGGATTTGTGAAGACGCTCTTTTCTTGGTGCGCTCTTTTGCGTAGGGCTTGCTTTAGGCTTGGGTGTAAATCGCTAAAGGCTCTGCCTTGCTCTTTGGCTTCATCGATAGCTTTTTGCAGTGTGGTGTTGTCTTGCTCCATCTCTTTTGTGAGCATAAAGCTAGGTGCTAGATCGCGGTAGATCTCTCGCAGTGCGCTTTCATTTTCTAGCTTATCAAGTGTGGGGGTGAAGTCTTCTTGCGTGGGGCTTGGCAGGGTGGATTCTAGGCTTGGGCTTGGCGGCGTGGATTCTTGTGGCTTTGGCGGGAGAAATTCCCAGTCGTTTTGTGCAAGCGTGCTTATCTTATAAGCGAGTGGATTTTGGTAGCCTTGCGATCTTGTCTCTAGCTCTCCCCAGTCGATATTGGTATCTCTGCTTTGCAAAAATTCTAGTATATCTTCATCGCTTGCGCCGCTTTGCTTGGCTTTGTCAAAGTTGAAGCGCAGTCGGGGTTGGGTGGTGGTGGTGGCTGTGCGTGGATCTACCATTTTTTCTCCTTTTTGGCGTTGGCTTTGCGCGATAAAGCAGGGAGCTTGCCTTTTGCTTGTGCGATAGCCATCTAGGCTTATCTCCGCGCAAAAGGCTTCGCAACCCTACTTTCTCATCGCAAATCCTTCCGCCTAGCTACTTGTGTAGAATTGTTGCGTTTTGGTTTTTCAATCCTGCCGCTTGCGTGCTTGGTTAGATTTTGGGCTTCGCTGGCAAACCTAGAATCCTGCGGCGTTTTTAATTTGGCGCGTTGCTTGCAAAAGTCCCTTTTCTGTCATCGCGAGCGGATTTATCCGCGTGGCGATCCATAAACAAACGCGATTATTCCTAGAATCCACTTTTTTAAAAAGGGGTAATTAGTGTGAAAGCCAACGCCCTATCAATCTTTGCAAAATGCGGTGGCAGTAGATACTCTGCGCCTTTTTCAATGTTTAGATCATAGACTTGCACAAAGTCTCTAAAGCTTTGGCGATCTAGGCTTTTGGCTTGTAAGGCTTGATCTAGGGCTTTAAGTGCTGGGGGCTTAGTAAGGTCACTAAAATCATAGCCCCTTTGGCAGTGCTCCCACTCTAGCACACCGCTGCCTTTATAGATATAAAAGCGCGCGCCATCTTGGCTCTCATAGTAGAAGCCTGCGGACTCTAGTTCTGGGAGTGTGTTTGTGCCATTTTGCAGGGTGAAGCTGGCTCGCACACGCCCATAGGGGTCTTTGAGTGTGGCGTGGGTGGGGTTAAAAGGGTAAATAAATTGGCGCATTGTTTGCTCCTTTCTCGCGTTGGCTTTGCGCGATAAAGCTTTGATTACTTCGCGCGGGCTTGCTCATTACCGCTTAGGTAAATCCCTTCGCCCGCGCTCGTAAAACAAAGCTTTCTCATCGCAAATCCTGCCGCTTGCTTGGTTGGTTTAGAATTGTTGCTTTTTCTGTCATCGCGAGCCTTGCTCTGCAAGGCGTGGCGATCCATACTAGAATCCACTTTTTTATGGAAAGCTTGGGTCGCTTCGCTCCCTCGCAATGACAGAGAAAGGGCGTTTTGGTCTTAAAAGCTTGATATTTTTTAGCTGCTGGGTTTAAGATTTGGGAGATAGAATCGTGGTTTTTACTAAAGAAACCTGCTGCGGCTACGCCTTGCACCGCTTCGCTTGTTTTCAAGCCGTGCGCGGAGATAAGGCTGGGTCGCCTATCGCACAAGCACGGCGATGAAATCCACGATTCTAGCCCCAAAGCTTAAATCCTTTTAATATCTCTCTGTGGGGAGTTGTAGGGCATTCGCACTCTGCGCTATAGCTTGATTATTTGCCTTGCGCTCATCTTCACGATTTTGCCAGCGGGTGTTTTCTATATCTAGCTGATCTTTGGCTGTCTTTAGCTGCTTCTCTGCTAGCTCTTGGCTCTTTATTTGATTCCAAATGCCAAGCCCTAGCTGCGTGGCTGATAAGGCTGCGTTTATGCCCCCTAGCGTTGCTTGCCCTGCGGTGAGTCCTTGAGCGGTGGGCGTGGCTTGGGCGGGGTTTAGGCTTGGCATTTTTAGGCTTGCGTTTTTGGCTAGGGTGTTTATGCCCTGCTGGCTTGCCCCAAAAGTGAGTGGCTGGGTTTGTAGGGGGGCTTGCCAAGTAGGGGTTATTCCTGTTTGTAGCATTGTTACTCCTCTCTTTTGGCGGTGGCTTTTGCGATAAAGCTTTGATTACTTCGCGCGGGCTTGCTCATTTACGCCGAGTAAAATCCCTGCGCCCGCGCTCGTAAGGCAAAGCTTTCTCATCAAAAACCCTTCCGCCTAGCTGCTTGTGTAGAAAACGCGTTTTCTTTCGTTTCTCGTTTCTCTGTCATCGCGAGCCGACTTGTCGGCGTGGCGATCCATAAACACACGCGATTTTTCCTAGAATCCACTTTTTATAAAAGGGGTAAAATCTGCTACAATTCCCTATGGCAAAAATCGATAAAGTAAAAGAGACTATAAATATCCTTAAGTTTTGGCTAGGGATCGCTGTGGCTACGCTTTTGGCTTTATCTGGTTGGCTGGTTTTAAACTATGATAAAACGGATTGGTTTATCGTGCTTGGCTCTGTGGTGTGTGTGGCGATCTGCGCTACGGCGATTTACTACATAAGCAAGATTATTATGAGTCAAATTCAAGAGCTAGAGGAGTTGTGATGCTTGAGGTAGTCGTGTTTGGGAGTATTTTTGCTAGCATAGCGTTTGTCTTGTGTCTTGGGATCAAAGTCGCCCACGATCTTAGCAAATCCTAGAATCCGCTTTTTTATTGTCATCGCGAGCCGACTTGTCGGCGTGGCGATCCATAGCCGTCGTGCTAGAATCCACTTTTTTATGGATTGCTTCGTTTCACTCGCAATGACGATAAAAAAGTGGATTCTAGGATTGAAAAACCAAAAACGCGACAAATCTAAACACGGCGCAGGCGGCAGGATTTTGAGACTAGAATCGTGGCTTTGCAAGCGTAGGTGCAGGGATTTTATATTTGCGATGAGAAACCTTTGCTTTGCAAGCCGCGTGAGTGAGATAAGGCTGGGTCGCCTATCGAGCTCGCGCGGCGCAGCAATCAAAGGTTTATCGCGCAAAGATAAGATCCCCTAGATTCTCCAAAATGTCCTAGCCCCTCCACTCCCCCGCCTCCCACTCTCTCTCACTTTCACACTCGCCCTTGGCGGTGCTACGATCTCACTATGTGCGCACGCGCTTGCGATGGCATCTATGCAGTCATCTTTCCTAAAGGGCTTTTCTGGATTGAAGCTAAAAAGCTCTTTTTGTATCTGTGCTAGCCCTCTTGCGTTGTGTAGAAAGACAAGGTAGCCTGTGTTGTAGTAGGGGCGCAGGGCTTTGATCTTTTCTACCTTAGAGATCTTGCGGCTTGGGGTGTAGCATTTTATGTCATTGGTGATGGGTGGTTTATCTTGGCTTTTTAGCTCGTTATTGGTTTTGACTAGCTCATTTTGTAGCAGTCTCTCCAGCGTTAGCCCTCCGCCATCGCTTTCTATATAGACTTTTGCTTGTGGATTTTGGCTCATCATATCTAGCAAGTTTGCTATGGTCTGCTCTTCACTCCATATCCCATAGATACAATCGCGCACGACATAGCGCATAGAGTCTTTATAGCTCTCTACGCCTACTAAAACGATAGCGCGATTATCCGCTGCGGTATTTAGGCTTATGGCATTATCCACAAAGATATAGAGATTTTGCGCGGCGCACTCAAAGGCAGGGATCGTTTTAAAATACACTTTTTCAAAGTAGCCCGCTTCACTTGCGATAGGCTCTTGCTGATATTGCGTGCTAAACTCATCATTACCCATCTGCAAGCGTAAAAACTCCAGCTCGCTTGGGCTATGCCTTGCGGCAAACAACGCTTCCCCCTTTTTGCGTGTGTAGATCTTGCCCTTTATGCTGTGGGTCTCATCTTCTGTGGCTAGGGCTTTTAGCTTGATGATTTTCCACTCATTTATGATGTCTTGCTCGAAGTTCTTAGGATCTTGTAAAAATCCGCATAGATCCTGCTCGCCAAGGCGTTGCATTAAGATCGTGATATTACTCTCATTGTCCTGCAAGCGTGAAAGCACGCTTTCTTTGAAGTTTTGATTGACTAGCACTCTTTCAGCGCGGCTGCTCATCGCACTCACTTTTATGGGATCATCGATGATTATTTGATGTGCGTGAAAGCCTGTGATCGCAGATTTCAAAGTCGTTACAAAAAGCCCTCCGCCCTCTTTAAGCACAAATTCATTGGCATTATCTTGCAAAAACACGGGCGATTTATTAAAGGTCTGGGCATAAAAGGGGCTTTTCATAAGATCTCTCACTTGGTTTGAGATCTTGCGGCAAAGCTCATCGCTATAAGATATATAAAAAAACTTGCGCCACGGATACTTCCCCAACGCCCACGCGATAAAGCTTCTTGCGATTATCTCTGTCTTGCCATAGCTTGGGGGCATATTTAGCATAAGTCTTGTTATAGGTTTGCCATCACTCTGTGGCAGAGTGGATTCTAGCACGGCGCAGAGATAGTCATAATGCCAGCTATCATTAAAGGGCATTTGATTATACCTCTGCCATTTTAGTAGCACAAATTCCTTTAGGCTCTTTCTTGCTAACGCTCTTTTTGCTAGCTCTTTTTTATGTGGATTCACTCATTGCTCCTGTGTAGAGTTTATAGGCTTGCTCCCACTCTTGCTCGCTTAGATCTGGCTTCCTATCTAAAAGGGCTAGAAATACATTGATAGTCCCGGTATCTAGCGTGTAGGGTGTGATGTAGTCAAAGTTTTTGTCATCATAGATCGTAGTGATAAACCACCCCGCCACCCAATAAGCCCTCCCACTGCTCTTGTGGATACAAAAATGATAAATATACGCCCCGCAATGTATAAGATCATCATCAGGGATAGGCTCTTTTGCTATATGGTTATAGATCTCATCAAACTCGTGCAAGATCTCCCTCCACCCTAGCGTGTAAAAATCTAGCTTCAGCTTTGCCTGCACAAAGGTTTCATTAGCAAAAGTAACCTTGCGCGTGCGTTTATCAGTGTTAAAGTTTGGCAGCGGCAGCCCCCTTGTCTTGCCGTTTAAGAAAAATGCCTTTGATCGTCCTTGTGAGTGAAAATAAAACTCCGCCTCCGCCTTGCTAGAAAACGCACTATCATCAGCATAATTCCCAGCAAACTCTAAGCCCCCCAGCTCCCCTAGATCTGTATAAAAGCTCTCCACAAAGCTTAAGGATAATTCTAAAAATATCGCGCCTTTTGCTATGGGCGTGCTTGCAGACTCTAGCTTGTCTTTGTAGTATTCTAGCACTTCTTGCAATATCTTTTGGCGTTGATCGGTGCTTAGCTTATGCTCCTTTAAATACTCGTAGAAAAAGTCCGCCCTTTTGCCCTTGCTATAATTGCCTAGCTTGTGTAAAAAGTCGTTTTGCTTGTAGCGGTTTTTTAGCGGCTCTATGCGCTTATCTTGGCTGTGTTTGTAGTATTTCTCTATATGCTTGCCAGAATCCAGATAGCCAAAATACTCTTTTGATAGCTTCATATAGCCTTCATTGATTTGATCTAGGCGGGCTTGTATGCTTGCCTTTATGCCTCCTTGCACGCTCTCAAAGGCTAGCTCTGCCTTTTTGCGTGGGATTGGGAGAGGATTGTGCGCGGTGGTGTAGGCGTCATTGCCCGCTAGGTGTTTATGCGATCTATTTTGCGTGAGCTCATCAATGGGGCTTAGGGCATACTCGCCTAGTAGTCCTTGTGCGGGATTATAAGCCTTGGTGTAGTTGAAGCTCTCCCCTCCTGCTTGCCCTGCTTTATACACTTCCCCATCGGCACAAATTGCATAAGGATTGTAGATGAGAAAGTCGCTTAGCTGATTGCTTCTAGCTTCTAGGGTGTTTTTGGTGAGATTAGCTTGGGTGGTGGTGTTTAATGCTTGGGCTTGCAAAGAGTAGGCTACTTGGTCTAAAAAGCCTTGCTGCGTGATTGTTAAGACACTTACGCCTACTTGCCCCCCAAGAGCCACGCCCCAAAGTGTCCAGCCAAGCCACCCAGCAGGAGGGGCTATGATTGTAATGACTGCCGTTAGTATCGCGCCTACGGTGATAAGTGCCATAGAGATGGGATCTAGCTCGCTAAACAAAAACACCTCGCTATCTGCCTTGACTCTGCCATAGGCTTCTGCCTCTGCTTCTAGCCAAACTTGCGGCAAGCAGAGATTATGCTCGGCATTGATTGTCATAAAGGCTTCTAGCCTTTTATTTTTATAGCGATTTTTGATTCTTTGATAGCTTTTAGAATCTCTATCCCACGCGATCCCCACGCTATGCTCACTACACTATACTACGCACTTCTATGGTGATCGTATCGGCTACCCACTCGCCCGCGTCATTTTTGGCTTCAAAGCGCACGCTATAAAGTCCAGCATTTGCTTTAGTAAAAAGGAGCGATTTGGCGTGGGGGGTTTGCACTTGCTCTTCGTTTATGAAAAATCTCGTTTCATTATTGCCATAGCTTGAAAAGCCTAGGATCTTTATGCGCTCATTTTCTAGGATCTCTGTGCGGTGGGCATATACGAGCACATCTTTGCAGCCATCGCCCTTTTTTAATGCTTCTAAAAGTTCATCGCGTAAATTATCTAGCAGGGTGTCATACTCTTCATTTAAGGGGTTGCCATTTATAAGGTTAATTGTCTGCATAACCTTATCAGCGTGGGCTTTGATCGCACTTGTATCATTGGCATTGCCTACGACATTGAGAAATCCTACATGCGCATTGCTTTTGTTGATTAGGGCATTATCTTGCACAGATCTTGCCATAGATTCGGCTTGGATTATGGATTTTAGTGCTTCGGCTATGGCTTGCTTGTTTAGGTTTTTGGCTTGGATTATTTGTAGCTCTATCTCTTGGCGGGTCTTTTCTTCTTGTAAAGAGATTTGCCGATCTTGGAGCTCTAGCTCTTCTAGCTTTAAGGCTGCATTCATAGCAAGCTCTGCTAGCTGGCTTTGTGGGAAGCTAGTGGTCTTTAGGATTTTCACTAGCTCTAGGAAGTTTAGGTGGAAGCGCGTGGTATTCATCGCAATTTCTTAAACATCGTGGATTTATACTCTAGATAGCGTGATAGATCACCTTGGGGGACTATGAAGCTATCGCCTTGGTGTAGGGGGTAGGTCTTGCCTGTGGGGAGTCGCAGGGTGTAGGGGAGGGAGCCTAGATACACAAACTCACTACACGCGCATAAAATCGCTTGGGATTCGGCTTTGCGCGGCGTGGGCGTTGTCTTTGCCGCGCTTTTGGTGGATTCTACGGCGCGGGCTTGCTCATTTACGCCGAGTAAAATCCCTTCGCCCGCGCCTTGAAAACCCCCAAAATCATCGGCAAATCCTGCCGCCTTGGCGGTTGTAGGGCTAGAATCCTGTGGCGGTTTGGTGGTGGGCGTTGTCTTTGCCGCCTGCGAGTTGTTTAGATTTTGGGCGTTACTAGAATCCGCGTTTTCTCTGTCATCGCGAGCCTTGCTCTGCAAGGCTTGGCGATCCATAGCCGCCGTGCTAGAATCCACTTTTTGCGCGGTGGATTCTAGGGTGTTGTGATCGATTAAGTGTTGTTTATGCTTTTTCATTTGCTCTCCTTTATTAGCTACTGCTTCGTATAGGGTCTGGGGGTCGTGTCGCTGCTTTGGCTAGCGTTTTCTTTAGGCTGATTTTTCTGCTGCTGCTCCCACCATTTGCTGTATTGAAAGTTTTTCTGCGTGGTGGCGGCTTGGGCTAGGGCGTTGTAGCGATTCCACTGCCAGATTAAAAGGGGCGGGATAGGGTATCCTTGTCTCTCTAGCTGCTCTATTTGCGTGCCTAGATTTGTCAAAGCTATGCGCATTGTCTCGCCCTGTCTTTTTGCTTGCTCGCTTGGGCTTTTAAACTCTCCCCCAGCTCCCTTTTTGATGTCTTCCACCATTGCATTTGTGAGTCGCCCATTGCCTCTAGCGATGTTGTAAAAGTTCTGCTGCGTTAGGCTTTGATAGCGTGCATTGTCCTCGCTTATAGGGACTATACCGCCACTCCAAGTGTTTAGCTTCCTGCCTATCCCACTCCAAAAGCCCGCTTGCTTCTCCCCTAGCTCTAAAGTTTTCTCAAGATTTTCAAGCCCTGCGAGTGTTTGACTTATATCGCCCATAAGTTTGGTAACGCTCTGGGTTTTTGTGTTGGCATTGATGTTGAGATTACCGGTGAAGGTGATGTCATTATACTTTTTGGCTAGATAGGCGTCATATGGGGTTATCTCCTTTTTCTCATCCCAATATTTTATGCCTGTGTATCCTTGGGGCGTGCCGGTAAAGTGCATAGCAAGCCCTGCGCCTGCTTGCACCTCTGGGGATAGCCCCTGCTCTCTTTGGTCTTTTTCATAGTCGATTTGCTCGATAGCATCACTTAGATCCTTTGCCACTTGCTCTCCTTATATGCTTAGATATATCTTTTTATCCGCTCCATTTAGGGCGTTTGTAATGATGTCTTCATAGTTTTTGCGCTTGGCATTTAGCTCTATGATATTTGCTATGATCTCTTGGCTAGCAAAGCACTTTAAGCTCTGCAAGCGCAGAGCCGTCTCATAGCGCATTACAATCACTTCATCACTTTGCATTGCTTGCAGGGCTATGGTTTTAGCCTTACTTTCTAGGCTCTCTAGGATTTGCTCTTGGGATTCTAGCGTGCTTAGAAGATTATCAATGCTGCTTTTTGCGGATTCTAGGGCTTGGCTCTCTAGCTCCCTCAAATTGATTTGCGGGGTGATTTTCTCCTGCACGGCGTGGGTGATGGCGGCTAGATCTAGCTCGGCTAGGAGTTTGCTTGCATTTTGATCTAGGTAGGCTTGTAGCTTTATGCTTGCCGCAGTGCCAAAGTCGCTTATAAGCTGATCTAATGTGTCTTTATAGTTTTGCGCAAGCTCTTTTGCCTTTGTCTCTAGGGCTTGTATTTTGCTATCAAGCTTAAAGCCTGCTAGGATTTGCTTTAGGGCTTGGGCTAGGTTGGTGGCATTGCGATCGCTAAAGTCTCTTGCCACTTGGCGGCTTATGCCTTCTAGATCTAGGCTTTGGCTTACCTCTTGGGCTAGGGCGCGGAGATTTTTACTAAAAAGCTCTTGCACTTGGGCGATATTTTGCGCGTTTAGAGTTTGCGCGGTGGTCTCTAGCTCTTTTGTAAAAAACTCTTTTGCCTTATCTTTTGTAGTCTCTAGGCTCTCTTGCACAAAGGATTCTAAATGTGCTTGCACGCTTTGCTGCAGGGCTTGTAGGTCGTTTTTAGCGGTGGTGAAAGTAGTTTCAAGGGCGGAGATTTTGTCAAATAGGGTCATACTTGCCTCCTTTTTTTTGCGCGTGTGGCGTTTAGTTTTGTTGCTCGTTTTTCTAAAGAAACTTCGCTTCGCTCGTTTTCCTAGAATCCACTTTTTGCTTATGGATTGCCACGCCACTGCTAGCGCAGTGTCTCGCAATGACAGAAAAGGTGTTTTGGATTCTATAACGCTGCTGGATTCTAGGTTTTTGATGAGAAATCGGGGTTTTCAAGGCGCGGGCGCAGGGATTTACCTAAGCGGTAATGAGCAAGCCCGCGCCGTAGAATCCACGATTTATCGCAAAAAACTAGAATTCCGTCAAAATCTCGCTTGGGCAAAAATATGCTACTCTCACTACCACCTCTCCGCCTGTTGGCTTTTGATCAAACTCTAGCGTTACCACGCCGCCTAGCTTTGTGCTAGTCACGACACTTGATTTGTGGTTTGCCTTTGCGCTTAGATTTAAGTCATTGCCAAAGGCTTCTTTGCTATAGTCTTTGCCTACTTTAAGCCCTAGATCAAGCTTTGTAGCCGTTACTGCTGGCTCTAGCACTTCGACATCTATGCTCATTATCTCCGCGCCTGCTGGCAATGCTACGGCTTCATAGATTTTAGACTTTAGCTCTTTTAGGGTTACTTGGGCTTTGGCTAGGTAGTAGATGTTTTTGACTCGTTGTTTCATTGTAAAACTCCTTGTAGTTTGTGGGTTGGTTTTTTGGGATTCGGCTTTGCGCGATAAAGCAGGGAGTTTGTGGCTCGCGGCGTCGATAGACGCTCGAGTCTTATCTCCTTGCTCGCCACTGCACAACCCTACTTTCTCATCGCAAATCCTAGAATCCTGTGGCGTGTTTAGAAAACGCGTTTTCTTGCGTTGCTCGTTTTTCTCTCACTCGCGAGACACTCCCCCCCCACTTTGTCATCGCGAGCGGATTTATCCGCGTGGCGATCCATACTAGAATCCGCTTTTTGTGTATGGATTGCTTCGGTCGCTTCGCTCCCTCGCAATGACGATAAAAAAGTGGATTCTAGTTCTCCTAAAACAAGCAACGCGCCCTCCTTATTCTTTAGAGCTAAAGATACCGATACACGCAAAATCCGTATCGTGAAACGGACTTAAACTTCCGCTCTCATTGCTATCAAATCGCGCTTTGCTGACAGCTAGCAAACGATCCACGCCGACTATGGTTTTGCGCCCAGAGTCGGCTTCATCGATGTAGAAATCCACCTTATCGCCGCCGACCATCACAAGCGCAGAAGCCCCGATCAACGCCCCGATACTTACAGGCTGACCATTAGCATAGTAGCTAGGTGGGGTTAGCTTCTTGTGGTTTTGGGGGTTGATATTTGCCATATAGTCTGTATCACTTACCTCGCTATTTGGCATACCACTTTGCAAAGGCGTCCATATACCCATATCTAGCACAGGGCAGTTATCTATAAGCCCGATAAGCCCTGTAAAGATCCTATTTTCATCGCCGCGCACGCCCGCTGCTTTTTGCATTTCAATCCATTCAGGGTCGTTTTTGAGCTGGTTGCAGGCATAGCTATCAAGCAAAATGATATAGCTATTATGCTCTATGGATATGCCTTGCACAGAGACTAGATCGCTTTTGATAGGCTTTAGCGGGTAGCATTCTTTGCCTTTGTAGTTTATACCTGTTCTAGCCATAAAGATCGCGCGGCGCAGGGCTTGGACATTCATCACATCGCCTTTTTTGATTTTCTTAGCGGCAGTGGCGACATCTGGCTCATTGCTAGTATCTTTAAAATTGCTCGTTTGATCGCACACGACACAATTTGTAAAGTCTGTGATAAGTGCGGATACAAGTGCCTTATCCCTGCGCAAGCGCATCCAGTCTGTCAAGCTATCGCTGGCTTCTTTGATGAAATCAATTTGCTTTAAAGCGGTGTATTTTTCAATCTCGCTTTTAATGGCATTTGCGATCACTTTGGGATAAGTCGTTTGGCTCATAATCTCTAGTGAGTCGTAGTTGGTATCTAGATCGGCGTTGCCCTCTACTCCTGTGCCTGTTAGCGGTGCTTTCAAACGGGGGCGGTAGGGCTGGGAGTCTTTCACGGCATAAAATCGCACGCCGCGATCCGCTCCTTTACCAAAAAAGCTTTCAAACGGGCTTTTACTCCAGCTGGCTTTTTCGATCACTCTAGCGATATTTAGCTGGACATTTGGGTCTTCTTTCCAGCCGGCAAAGTTTATGGCATTTAGTGGATTTTGGTAAGACATTGTTACTCCTTTATGTGTGTTTTACGCTTGCGCGCTCCGTGGGCTAATACCGTTCCGTAGGGAGTAGGTCGGCGTTATAGTCTAGGTTGGCACTTGGGGTGGCATTCCCAGCTATGCGGCTTGGTGGCTTCTCACCACCTTGGCTCCCTTGTGGATTGGCATTTTGCGATAGATAGATTTGCTCTAGTTGTTTGAAAAAGTCATAGGGCTGCAATTGATCTAGCTGTGCTTTTGCCGCGTTTGGGATATAATCCTCATAAAACTGCAAAAGCGTGTTTAAATCCACGCTTGCTTCTTGCTCAAACTTCGCTCTTGCTTGATCGATCTGCCCCATAAGGGATTTTTGATTGATAGAGCCTTGCAGCTCTTGGGCGCGGGCTTGCTTGCTAGCGATATTATCTTGGTAGAATTGATTTTGCATTTGCGCGATTTTTATGAAAAACTGCTCTTTATCTTCATAAAATAAATCTTCTAGCTCTGGTGTGATAAGCTCGCTTGCATATTTAGCAAAGTTAGCTTCTAAAGCTGCTTCACTTTGTGCTAGCTCATTTTGCAAGGTCTCTAGCTCCTTAGTCTCTGCGCTTGTATCAAAGGGGCTAGGCTCTTGTGGTGCTTGGGCTTGCTCTGCTAGCTCTTGGCTTGGCTCTTGGGTCTCTAGCTCTTGTGGTTCCATAAGTGTCCTTAAGCATTTTATAAAAGCGTAATATAAAAAACTTGCCCAAAAGAAAAAAGGGGTAAAGCTTGGGGTTGTGTCAAAGGGGTGTCAAAGGCAGTGTTGTGGAGAGAGTCTCTCAAAGGATTTGTATGCAAGGATTTTGACTTAATCAGGGAGACTATGAAGTGTGCAGGGTGTGTGTGGGGACTGCACGGCTGAAAGTTGGCTCTCACTTAGACTCTCTCCACGCTTGTAATGCTAGCAGGTTTTAGCCCATTAAAAAGGGGGTAAAGATATGCTACAATGTGGATAAAGGAGTGTGCTATGGTGTTAAATGAAAGCTTTAAGGCATTGGTGCGAGAGGCATTCCCCAATAATAGTGATAAGGTTATAAGTGTCTTTGATGAAGTGATTTCACACAAGGCTAGCACGGATCGCGTGAGTGTAGATGAGCTAAAATCACGCGCGATTGATGAGATTAAGGGCGAGCTAGCGACTAAAGATTTTGTGCGTGCGGAGATCTCTAGCGCGAAGGTAGAGATCTTAAAATGGGTCTTTGGCTTGCAGGCTGGCACGATTGCGATATTGATCGGGGCGATGAAGTATATGCTAGGCTAGGTTGTCTTTGGCGTTGGCTTTTGGTTTTGGGATTCGGCTTTGTTTGGTTTTGGTGTTGGCTTTTTGCGATAAATTGTAGATTCTACGGCGCGGGCGCAGGGATTTTACTCAGCGTAAATGAGCAAGCCCGCGCCGTAGAATCCACCAAAACAAGCGAAGCGCAGTTTCTTTAGAAAAGCACGCAAAAGCCGAATCCCTTAAAATTAAAATGCCTTTTGGGCGTGTATATCTTGCTTGACTTGGGCGATTTTCTCGCTTAATGCTAGCACTAAGTGTAAATCCTTTTTTGCCCTAGCTTTGGTCTGCTCGCGGTGCAAATGTGCTAAATATAGATCGCAGTAGTGTTGATAAAACTCGTTAGAGTCTAGTGGTGTAGCTTGTATAAACTCGTTAGGTATGTTTTGCTGTTTTGATTCTGTTTTCTCTCGCGGCAGTATTTTGGAGCTAGAATCGGGGCTTTGCAAGCCGTGCGCGGAGATAAGACTGGGGTGTCTATCGCACAAGCTCGGCGCGGCAATCGCCGATTCTAGCCCAAAAGACAACGCGCCGCTTATTATTTTCTCTAGCTCTTTGGGTAAAAAGCTTAGATCTAATTCGCTTGCGATGTAGGCACACTCCTCGCTATGCAAAATACTCGCTATAAGGCTGCTATAATCATCGTTAGCCTGCTTTGTGGGTAGTCTATCTTGGGTGAAATACTCGCTTGGCACTCCTGTGAGCTTGCACGCGCATTCTAAAAACGCCTGCTTATCGTAGAAGTTTTTACACGCTGCAATCGCGGCTTTTATCTCATTAAACGCCTGCTGTTTGTCTTTGTTCTTATATAACCACTTTATAAAAAACTCATAACCATTTAAAAAGTTAAAATCTAGCTTTTCTCTGTCACTCGCGAGCCTTGCTCCCCCCTTTCTGTCATCGCGAGCCGACTTGTCGGCGTGGCGATCCATAGCTAAAAGTGCTTCATTTATATCCTTGCACAATTTCCCCTTAGAATCCTTATTTTTCAGCAGTGCCACCCTTACCCTATAAAATCCCGCTTGAAAGCACACTTTCACCGCCCTAAAGTTTGCCGCCATACCGCTCTTGTCATTATCAAAGCAAAAGACCACTTCACAATCAAGCCTAGTAAGCAGATTTAAATGCTGGATATTGAAAGCCGTGCCGCCTGTGGCTAGCGCGTGTTTATAGCCATTTTCGTGTAACAGTATGCTATCGATATAGCCCTCCACGACAAAGGCGGCTTTTTGCGCTTGGATCGTGGCTTTGGCATTGCTGTAAAGGTAGAGTATCTGGGCTTTTTTGTAAAAGTAGCTTTCCTTAGAATTTATGTATTTTGGGGCGTTTTTGTTGAAGTTGTAGTGGGGGTGCGTTCTAGCGACAAACGCGACCACCTTGTGTTGTGGGTTTCTTATAGCGATAGAGATTCTCTCACGCATAGGGATTGATATTTTGCCCTTTTCATACTCATTAGCAAAGTTGGATTCTACTAGCTCTCTCGCGCTAAAGTGTTTTAGTAGCTCTTGCGTGTTCGGCACTAGCCCTATATCGTATTTTTCGCATATCTCTTGCGTGATCCCCCTTCCTGCTAGATACTCTATAATCTCTCTATGCTTTTGTAGCTCGGCTTTTGCTAGGGTGTTGATTTTCTCTAGCACTTCGCTAGGACTCTTGCCTACTCTTTGCTCCTTATCATACTCTAGGGCGATATTTGTAAGCTCGCTTAGTCTCTGTAAGGCTTCATTGAAGTCGATTTTCTCATACTCTTTGATGAAGCTTATCGCATCGCCCCCCTTGCCGCAGCCAAAGCATTTATACATTCCCTTTGACTCGCTTACCACAAAGCTAGGGGATTTCTCACTATGAAAGGGACAGCACGCGATGAAGTTTGTGCCGTTTTTGCGCAAAGGGATATAGCGTTCAATTACGCTTACGATACTTTGGGATTTTAATGCTTCAATATTTGTTACCATACTTTTTCCTTTCTTAGATTCAGTCTTGGGCGAGCAATGCGATTGATTACACGATTTTTGAGGCAACCGCAGACCATTAGTCTAGCTCTGCCCCAAAAATCGTGTAAAACAAACACAGCCCCACCGCAATTCTTAGAATCTTTTTTACACAAAAACGCCTTTTTTCCGTCATCGCGAGCCGACTTGTCGGCGTGGCGATCATAACCTTAAAGCTAGAATCCACTTTTTTGTGGATTGCTTCGGTCGCTTCGCTCCCTCGCAATGACGGCTGGGCGTTTTTCCTAGAGTTTCTCGCGGCAAAAAGCTCATAAAGGATTCTAAGATTTTGCGATGATTTTGGGGGTTTTCAAGGCGCGGGCGAAGGGATTTACCTAAGCGGTAATGAGCAAGCCCGCGCCGCCGTAGAATCCACCAAAACAAGCGAAGCGCAGTTTCTTTAGAAAAGCACGCAAAAGCTGAATCCACCATAGCCGCCTATATCGATACCACTTCTATGATCTTATCCATCTCCACGCTCTCCGTGATCGCTGCCCCCCCCACCTCTATACTCGCAAATTTGCGCGTGTTTGGATCAAAGGCGACTTTCTCTTTGAAGTGCTTGCCTGTTTGCTTATTCTTTTTCAAGATCACCATTCGGCTATTTTCGCTAAACTCGCGCAAAGCCTCAATCTCTGGCTTGCAGTGTTCTATGCGGATTATTATGCTGGCTTCGTGTCCGCCCTTTTTGCTCCCCATAGGATTATCGCGATCGCTCTTAGAAGTCTGCACGATGAGAAATACTAATATCCCTAACGAGTGGCACAGCTTTGCCAAAAGGCTAAATTTTAAAGATTCTTCCTCTTCCATATTTCTGCCATTTGGGCTAGTGATACGCATTTGCGAGTCGATCAAAAAGACTTTCACGCCCTGCCGATAGAGATTTTTAATATTTTGCGCGATTGTGTAGAGCTCATAGCCTTCGTTGATGATATACATATTATCAAGGTTTGGCGGCTTTCTCTCTGCTTGCTTGGCGCGGATATACTGCTCTATGGTAAATTCAAAGCTAAAAAACCCTACCTTTGCATAGTGGCTGATATTTTCTAGCACTTGCAGTCCTAGCGTAGTTTTGCCTGCTTCTGGATCGCCGCTGATTAGCACAAGTTGCGCTACTTCTATCCCCCCATCAAACACAGAGTCCAAAAATCCTACCTTTGTCTTAAACTTCGGCTGCTCTGGTCTTGTAGAGTAGTAGTCGATCCACTGGGCTAGGTTTTTATACTCATTACTCTCCACGGCGCGATCTAGCATTGAGAGATCTAGCAAAGTGTTGTTATCACTTGCTTTTATCATCTTAAGCCCATTTGCCTTTTGCATTTTTAGCTTATAAGCAGTGATTAGCTCTTGGGAGAGATTGACAAAGCTAGAGTTAGGAGCTTTGCTGAAAAGTTCAAGCACATATTCATCGCTTTGCTGCTCTGTGGTTAGGGCGTTCATAAGGCTATGCGTGCTTAGGGCTTTCTTGCCTTGCAGGGTTAAGATTTTCTCCAAAATCACGCTGCCCTTTTGGCTAAAGACTTGGCGCGGCGTGATCGCTAGAAACTCATCAATATCCTCTTTATAATGCACCATCGAGAGCAAAATCTCTTGCTCTAGGCTCTCTAAAGTATCCATTCTAGCTCCCTTTCTTTGACTTCTTTTTTGTAAAAATACATTGAGAGTAGGTATTGCTCCTCGTATCTGCTGCCCTTATATCGTTGTATCTTTGCCGTGCTAGCCCTTTTGCCCGCTTGCTCCCAGAAAAGCATTTTTAGCAAATCTAAAAAGTCATTATCATTGATAAATCGCTTCTTGCTATGGAGTATCTTGGCACTTAAAACTTCTAGCTCACTCTCATTCGCGCTATTGATAAAGCCATTTAAGTTTTGGCAGAAATACTTGCTTAAAGTGATGTTGCTTTGACTTTGGATAAAGTTGATAAAATCTTGCCTTTTCATAGTTTGCTCCTTTTGGCGTTGTCTTTTGGGCTAGAATCGTGGATTGCTTCGGCTCGCTTGTGCGATAGACCATCAGTCTTATCTCCGCGCTCGCCTTGCAAAGCCCCGATTCTAGCCTCAAAATCCTGCCGCCTTTGTGCGTGTTTAGAATTGTTGCTTTGCTTGTTCTTCAACCTTGCCGCGCGGGTGGTGTGGTTGGGATTTGCTACTTTGCTCGTTTTTCTGTCATCGCGAGCAAGCGCGGTAGTGCTTGCGTGGCGATCCATAGCCTTAAAGCTAGAATCCGCGTTTGGTGTTCTTATGGATCGCCGCGCGGTGCAAGCACCGCTCGCAATGACATAAGGGGCGTTTCTCCTAGAATCCACTTTTTTCATTTTGGCTCCTTGTGTAGAATATCTCTAATGCGTTTTTAATCGCGTTTAATTGTGCTTCGCACGCCTTATCTTTGGTATGCGTATTTATATAGCGAGTCACGACTCGCTCGCGTATTTCTTGGGCTTGTGCTTGGTAGGCTTCTAGGTCTAGCTTATCTTGTAGTATTTGCTTATTTTGCGTATCTAGGAGTGTGCTTGCGTTTGCTAGCTCGCCTTTAAGCTTTGCTATCTCTTTGCCTTGCGTGTAGTTCCATACACTAAGGGTTGAAATAAAGCCGATTAGCGTTATAAATGCTAGGCTCACCACTATAATCGTTGCTTTACTCATTCTGCCCCCTTAGCTCTGCGTTCTCGTGTATATTGCCTATGACTTCCACATCGATTTTTTTGATAATCGCTATTACACTATCACTAACCACAAGCGTATTGCCTTGACTATCCTGCACTATGTCGCCCTCGTATATCTTTACGCCTTTGCTATCATAAAATCCACTCCATAGCTCCACTTCTACATCATCGCTGAATCCACTAAGCCCCATATATTTTTTAACTACATCTCCAGCATACTTTTGCCCATTGTCCCAAATCCTAAAATCAAAGTCTTTTAGCTTCATCGCTTCTCCTTTTGCGCTTTGCTCTCTAGCTTCTTTACTCTCTCTGCTAGCTCTTGTATAGCAAGCATTGCTAGTTGCTGATTTTGCACTAGATTATTGTTTGACTCTGTGAGCCTAGCTATTGCTTCTTGCATTTCTTGCATTTGCTTTACTTGGGATTCTGTCATTTCTGCTCCTTTGTGAAAAATAAATTTGTATCTTGCAAATACTTCGCTAGCCTAGTAAGCTCTTGGATCAAAAAGGCGTTTTTGCTCTTGTTTTGCTTCTTGGCATACTTTCTTAGCTTTGTGATATTTGCTTGTCGCATTTTGAACTTTTTGCGGTGCTTTCCTTGCATAGATTCTCCTTGTGGCTAGTTTTAGGGCTTTGTCATAAGGCTTTAGGTGTGCGTTGATCGCCCACTCGATCACTTCGCTGCGGCTGATGTGATAGCTTGTAGCGACTACTTGGATAAAGCCTAGGATCTCATCACTCAAATAAAAGCTGGGGCTGTGGATTTTCTCACTAAGCATTATCCACCACCTTTAGTACTGCCTTTCCGCCGAGATTTTTAGGCATTTTGGGCGTTAGCTTTGTGTGATTTGTAGATTCTACGGCGTGGGCGTTTCTCTCGCTCGCGAGACTTGCTCCCCCCCTGTCATCGCGAGCGGATTTATCCGCGTGGCGATCCATAGACTTAAAGCTAGAATCCGTATTTATTGCAAAAAGTCCCTGCCAGCCCATATCCACGCTCTTTTCAATCACGGCGCAAATATCCTGCCCCTGCTCTTTTAAGCGTTGTATCTTGCGTAGTTGAAAGTCGATTTGACTAGGCTTTAATCGTGCTTTGCTGGATTCTTGCTTATAACGGATCCAAAGTTTAATGGCTTCTTGTTCTTTTTCGTTAAAGGCTTTTAAGTCTAAAAAGCTTGTAAGATCTTTTGCTTTTTCGCGCGTGCGTTTAGAACTACTATCTTTAAGAGATTCTTTAGAATCTCTTTTTATAGTGCGCAAATTTTGCGCATTTTTATTAGGCGTTGTCTTTTGCGCGCTTTTGGTGGATTCTACGGCGCGGGCTTGCTCATTATCGCTGAGATAAATCCCTGCACACGCACCTTGAAAGCCCCCAAAATCATCGCAAAATACTTCCGCCTTTGATCCCCTTATTTTTGCTTCTTGACTTATTTCTCTGTCATCGCGAGCGGATTTATCCGCGTGGCGATCCATACTAGAATCCACTTTTCCGCGTGCAAAGCATAGATTCAATAAATAGCGTTGCGTTTCTGTCTGCACGATCAGCACGCGCCTTTTCCTTGGCACGCTGACATCTTTTGCCACGCTTGAAGTGAAGTTTGCTACCTCTTGTGGTTCATCGACATAAGGATACTCATAAAAGCCCTCTTCTAGATCATAGGTATTTGCCTCCCTCTCCACACCTTTAAAGACCTTTATCGCTTTAGGATTGGTGAAAATCTCTCGCAAATACTTACGGCAAGAATTAGGGCTTATCATTAGCTGCTTTGCGATATGGCTTACACTTAGCTTCCATTCCTTAGGTAGCGTGTAGATATAGCTTGCCACGCCTATGGCTTGCAGGCTTAGCCCGCATTGCCACATATCCGCAGGGATTAGGTGATTGATCCTGCCATACTTTAGCTCGATTTGTTTGTTTTGGTAGTAGATTGTCTTACTCATAGCTTACCTCCTGAACACTTAAAAGCATTTCTAGCCCTATCTCTTTCTCACACTCTTGACACTCGCACCCAAGCTCTTTGATCTCATCTTGCTCTAGGTAGTCAAACTCATTTTCTAGCTTGGTGGTTATTTCATTTTCACGCCCACAAAAAGGGCAGTCAAAAATTAGTATCATCTCACACTCCTTTATAAAATCTCGCGCAAAACTAGCGCGTATATCACAGCTCCCAGAGCCACAAACACAGCATAATCACTCCACAAAAGCCACACCCTAGCACTCATACTTTTATAGGCGTTTCTTAAGTAGTCAAAGAGTTTTTTCATTCTCGCTCCTTTCATATTGTCGCTGCCGTATATAAACCCCAATGGCTATACACACAAACAACACAAAGCCACAAATAATCCCAGCTAAAAAAAATGCTCCCACTTCTACTGAACTCATTTTTTATTCTCCTTTTTTGTTATATAATCCCCCCAACTACTGCAAGGAGATAGTATGGAAGAGATGGTGCTAATTTTTGTGAAGTCTTTTGTTTTTTTATCAGGGTTTTTTTGGGGTTTTATCGCAGGGGCTTGCGGTCTTGCGATTATCAATTTATGCCGCAAGCTTTTGGGACTAAAGCCATTTGCTTTGCATATACCCATAAAAGACAATGAGCTTTTGAGCCTTGTAAAATCTATGCAGCAAGATTTAAAAGACTTAAAAAATCCACACATAGAAAAAGAGTCGCAATTACTACAATCCATAAGCGACAAATTAAAAACCCTAGATGACATTAAGCGCAACACACAGCCGCCGCGTGAGCTACTCCCAACTGAGAGATTTTGATTTTTACTAGAATCCACTTTTTTCATTCTTGCTCCTTTCTGCCGATTGTCCGCCGTTTTCTCTACCGCATTGTCTGCCGCAGGATTCTAAGATTTGCGGTGAGAAATCAATGTTTTCAAGGCGCGGGCGCAGGGATTTATCTAGTCGATAATGAGCAAGCCCGCGCCGTAGAATCATTGATTTATCCCGCAAAGCTGAATCCTAAAATCCACGAACTTTCCTCTTGATCGTTTTTGCGGCATATACTTCACATAGTGAGTAAAGGTCGTATGCAGCGAGCTATGTCCTAGCATTGCGCTTATCCATAAAGGCTCTTCGCCATTTACTAACATCATCGTGGCAAAGCTATGGCGCGTTTGATACAGCACGCGAGCTTCTAGCCCACACATCGCCAAAGCTTGCTTCCAGCGGACTGCTAGCTCTTTTTCATCAAGGGTGAAAAGCCGATTATGCTTGCGCTTTAGAGTCGCTCTTAAAGCGATTTGACTTTGCAGGGCTAGCTTGGCATTTTCTAGTAGATCGATATACCTAGCTTTTCCTGTTTTGGTGGTGCTTATGACATTTCTTAGCCGCTCTTTTGACTTGCAGATATAGACCTTGTCATTTTCTAGATCTATATCGCTTACCTCTAGGGCTAGGATCTCTCCTAGCCTAGCTCCGCTAAAGATCGCAAAGCCTAGGTAGTTTCTCACTTCTAGCCACTTTTTATCATCTCTTGCTAGGCTCTCACACGCCCTTAGCATCGCTTCTGCCTCTTGTAAATTTAGCGGCTTTATATCTGGCTCTTTTAGGGCTAGCTTTCTATGCCTTTTTACGATGATATTAGTGCTTAGCACGCCAGCTTCCTTAGCATAGGCGATAAGGCGATTTAGCATATCAATGTGCTCCTTTGCCATATCGCGCACGATTTGCTCATAGCCAGCTTGATTTAGCAGGCTTATTTCATAGGGGATTTTTTGGGCGATTAGCCTTAGGTGGCTTTCATATCGCTTCAAGCTTTGAGGCTTTAAATGCCCACACCGAGTGCGCAAGAAGCTCTCCCCTAGTGTCTGTATATCTGCTAGGTTTTCTTGTCTAGTGCTTACAGCCCTTAGGCTTGCCTTTTGCCCTTGTAAGAAGCTTATGCAAAGCTCTTTTATACGGCTTGCTATATCAGCTAGGCTTTCTTGCTTATATGGCTCCCCAGAGCTAAAGCGCAGCCGCCCTAGGCTGGTGTTGCAGTCGATATAGGCGATGCCGTTGCGATCTCTTATGTGCGATTTTTTAATGTGTAGATTGTCCATTTAATCTCCTTTGTTTGGTTTTGGCGTTGGCTTTTGGGCTAGAATCGTGGATTGCTTCGGCTTGCTTGTGCGATAGGCAACCAGCCTTATCTCCGCGCTCGCCTTGCAAAGCCCCGATTCTAGCCTCAAAATCCTTCCGCCTGCGTGCTTGTGTAGATTTGTTGCGCTTCTCGTTTCCCTAGAATCCGCTTTCTCTGTCATCGCGAGCCTTGCTCTGCAAGGCGTGGCGATCCATAAATTGCGCTAGCAAATAACTAATCATCATAATTTTTTAAGAGCTTTTTATGTCGCCACATATCCGTAGCTTTGACTAAAATAGCCCACACAATAACGATCGCAACTCCCAGCTTAACACCAATCAAAAAGCAATCGCTTTGAAACATTTCAAGCATTTGAACCTCCTTTGTAAAATTTAAAGTTCGCGTTGAGTGATATAATTTCTAAAATCCAACTGCAAGGAGTTTTTATGACTGCACTTTTAGATTTTAGTAATTGTTTAAATGGCGTTATTTTTGGGATCTTTTTAGGCTTAGGCGGTTTGGTTATTTTGAATGTTTTGTTGAGAGTTTTGGGCTTCCGTGTTTTTGTTTTGCATATACCAATGCACGATGAAAAATCACTAAAAAAGCTTGATGAAATAGATAGCAAAATTGTAAAAAGCTCCCACGATCTCACTCCTATTTTAGAAGCCCTGCAAGAGCTTAAATCCAAGCAAGAGCTACAGAGCCAAGCCCTAGAATCCTTGAAAAAAGACTTAGAAAAGCAGGAGCAAACCCTAGAATCCATAAAAGACCAAACCAAGCCCTTTGATCCACCTTTACCCACACAACGCTGGTAGCTAGAATCCACTTTTCTGTCATTGCGAGATTTTGCGCTAGCAAAATCGTGGCGATCCATAGAATCCGCTTTTTTAGTATGGATCGCCACGCAAGCACTACCGCGCTTGCTCGCGATGATAGAAAAGGCGTTTTGGATTCTAACGCCGCTGGATTCTAGGATTTGCGATGAGAAAGTAGGGTTGTGCAGTGGCGAGCAAGGAGATAAGACTCGAGCGTCTATCGACGCCGCGAGCCACAAACTCCCTACTTTATCGCGCAAAGCCGAATCCACCAGCCACATTACACACCTCCTAGGTAAAAGGGCATATCCCCCCCACACGCCGCCGCCCTTTGACTCCTCCACGCCTTATCTAAGCATTTAAGCGATCGCACAAAATCACGCAGATAGCTACTCACAAGCCAGCCCCAGTCGCTAGGTATGTAGTTTTCTACCTGCGATCGCAACTCCCACCACTCTTCATCGATCCGCACTATCCCACCCTGATCAAGCCACAGATACGCCACACACACGCTAAGCACATCATCAAGCTTTAGCCTGACCTTTAGCTTTTTAAAGCCTAGCTGATAAAGTTGCGCCCGCGCCTTTGGCATAGACTCTAGCTCTTTTAAGTAGGCTTTGGCTTCTGTCGTGCTATCTAGCGTTACAAAGACATCGCCATTTTGATCTATGATCTCCACTTGAAAATCATCGTTTAAATGCTGCTCTAGGGTTTTCACTTTCAAATCTAGTCGTTCTAAATTACACATACAATCTCCTTTAAAGTTGGTGTCGCTAAGTCGTGTTATTTGAGAGCTGATAGTCAAAACTAGTTTTGGCGGTGGCTTTTGGGCTTGGAGGATTCGGCTTTTGGGCTAGAATCGTGGATTGCTGCGGCTTGCTTGTGCGATAGACCACTAGTCTTATCTCCGCGCTCGCCTTGCAAAGCCCCGATTTAATCACCCAAATCCTAGAATCCTTTGCTTGCTCGTTTAGATTTTTGGCGTTGCTTGCAACTAGAATCCAGCGCGGTGCTTTGTTTGGCGTGCTTTACTACCCCTTAAAAAGCAAGCCCAGCCCCACCGCAATTCTTAGAATCTTAGAAGCAAGCCACGCCGTCATCGCGAGCGGATTTATCCGCGCGGCGATCCATAGACTTAACCCAGAATCCACTTTTAAGCTACACCACACACGCCGCGATTTTCAGCAAAGTTTATAGCCTTTTGATAGCCCCCCACGCAAAGCGCGTTTTGGATTGTGTTTAGCTCACTCCTACGCGCTTTGGCTCAGTTCCACCTTATCCGCAGTATCCCATTATGCTTGCGTTTTGACATCGCTAGGCTTGTCTTATGGTTGTAGCTTTAGTGGTTTTTGGTGTTAGCTGTTGGCTTTTGTAGTTTTGCTTTAAGCTTTTTTTAGCTTTTGCACCGCGTAGCGTGTCGTAGCTTCTTTGACGATCCATACTAGAATCCGCTTTTTTATCGTCATCGCGTTTCCCTTTTTGGTAGTTTGACTTATGCAGTGTAGTTTTTGGGCAGCTCTTGCTTAGAGGTAGCTAGATTTGCGCTTTTTAGCCTTAGGTTTGGCTTAGTGGTTTAGGTTTAGTAGCTTCTTGGTTTAGATAGCGTTGCTTTTGCCTTGTTTAGCCTTTTTGCACTAGTTTTGACATCTTTGGCACAGAGTTGGCACAGGTGGCTGGGGCTTTGACCCCCCCAAATCTCGCAGAAATTCCTAAAATCCTTTAAGACTACACGCGCTTATCTTGCGTATATAAGGTGCTTCGCACGCCTTGACATACTCGCCCCACTCTCCCAAGCCCTCCCCCAAATCCACCCCCTAAATCTCATCGCACCCCTAAAAAGTGGATTCTAGGGGGTTTGAGATAGATTAGGCATTGCGGTTTCTAAGTTTGTTTAAATATTTTTTATGCATAATGCCCATTCCTAAAGCTTGGTGATACAAGGAGTGTGAATGAAAATGCAAATACAGACAAAAATTTTAGCGATAGTGTGCGTGGCTCTATGCTCTTTCGCGCTGGCAAATGAGCCTAAAAAGCGAGGCTCCCACGCACAAATAGCCATACAATCCACAGGGCTATGGCACTCCAGCGCGAATGCCAGCACCTCTGGGCTACACGAAGCATTATTTGCAAGCTATGACTACACGACAAAGCTTGGTTTGGGCTTTGGGATTGATGCCTTATTTGGCGCGAGCTATGGCAATTTGGATAACTATATGATCCAAGGTATGCAGGATCTTATGAGCGTGCGACCGGTGGGGGATATTAACTTCCTTGTGGGGTTAGATGTGTATGCTGGCTGGCATCTAATCCGCCGCAGCTATGACAAGCCGCTCTATCTTGGCACAGGGCTAAAGGAGCTTATCTACTCCAATGTCGTGGTAAATACAAGCTTCAATATGCCCTTAATGGCGGTGTATATACCTATCGAGCTGCGCGGTGATGTGCGGCTCTCCCCAGCCCTAGCCATAGAGTATCTTCTAGCCTATGACATAGCACTCGATCAAGCCACGCAAGTTACCATCAGTGAAAAAGATAAAAGAATGCTTCCCATAGATGGCAGCTATGGCTTGCGCTTGCAATTTGGGGGGAGATATTATGCCTCGCCTAAGTTGTATTTCTTTGGCACTTTGGTGGCGGAGTATTATAGCTTTGGAGCTTCAAAAGGCATTTTCGTGGGCAATCCGCCAGATACCCAAGAGCCCGGCGTCAAGCCCAGCGCAGAAGCTGTGCTATCGTATCCGCGCTCCAATCTCGGCTATGTCGGCATTCGATTAGGTATAGGATATTAGGAGGTAATGATGAGATATATACTACAAGGCATACTACTTGCGACTCTCTGCACGGCAGGCTACGCGGAAGGGCTAGTTTATAAAAGTGGATTCTACTCATCGCTAGGATTTTACACAGGCTACTATCACTATGGCGAGATAGACAGAAATGGCGGTCGTGTTATGCGTATGGATACGGCGATGTTTGGGCTTAGTGGGCAGCTTGGCAATGTTACTAGCTTTGGGCTAAAGCTTGATGCTACCGCTCGATTTAACTACGCGCTAGGGCAATACACCGGCGGGATCTTAGACCCAGATAATAAAGACAGAAATGGAAAAGCACTAAGGCAGCCTGTGGGCGCACTCGCTGGCGATGTAGAGCTAAGGGTGGGCTATGATCTTCTGCATTTTTTGCCCACAAGCTCGCTCTTTTTGCAAAGTGGTGTGAGCTACCACGCAAATCGCACCGAAATCATCTCAATGCTAAGGTATCAGGGCTATTTATATCTCCCCATAGAGCTTGAAGGACATAGCCAGATCTCGCAAACTCTAGCCCTTAGCTATGGTGGCGGCTATCGCTACCTAATCTTTGGCAATCACTTCTCCCAATCCACACGCTTTGGCTTTATGGATAATTACAGCGTGCTGCAGCACGATGGCTTTGGGGCTTTGGGATATATCGGGGCAAACTTTTTGACAAAAGATGGGGGTATGCGCTCTGTGCGGCTTGTGTATGAGTATTGGAGTATAGAAGCAGCACAAGGCGCGCCCATAAGGAGTATCTACACAGGGCAGCCAGTTACTCTCTATGAGCCTAAAAACAGCACGCATAGGGTATTTTTGCAATATAGCTTTGGATTTTAGCGTGCCTTTTACAAATTTTGCGCACACTGCTTGCCCAAAGCTAAATTTATTTAAGGAGAATGAATGAAAAAATATGTCGAAATCAGCTTCATCGCCGCCCTCTCTCTTCTTCTCCTAATTTGGCTTGCTGTAAGCTTCTACAAAGCCTATCAGCCTAAGCCACAGCTTATCCAAGGGCAAATCCAAGCCAAGCAATATAGCGTAAGCTCTAAGCTTGCTGGGCGTGTGGGGTCGATTTTGGTCAAAAAGGGCGATAAGGTGCAAAAGGGGGATTTGATCTTCACTATCGACTCCCCAGAGGTGCAAGCAAAGCTAGAGCAAGCAAAAGCAGGCTATGAGGCTGCTAAAGCCCTATCCCAAGAGACTAACAAAGGAGCTAGAGTAGAGACAATCATCTCCGCAAAGGATATGTATAATAGTGCCAAGGCTATGCGCGAGCTTACAGAAAAGACCTACACACGCATACAAGATCTATACAAAAACGGCGTAGTAAGCTTGCAAAGACGCGATGAAGCCTACACAGCCTACCAAAACGCCAAATACGCCGAAAACACCGCCTTGCAGCAGTATAAAATCGCCCTAGATGGCGCGAGCCACGAGACAAAAGTCGCCGCCAAGCAAAAGGAGCTTGCCGCAGCAGGGCAGCTTGATGAAGTGCAAGCCTATATCCACGATATGCAAGCCTATGCCCCAGCCACCGCAGAAGTAAGCAATATTCTCTTAAGCGAGGGTGAGCTAAGTCCCACAGGGTTTCCTGTGGTTATGCTTGTGGATAACACACAAGCGTGGCTTAATCTTAGCGTTACAGAAGAGTATCTTCCGCGCTTTAGTGTAGGGAGTGAATTTAGCGCGTTTGTCCCAGCCCTGCAAAAAGATGTGCGCTTTAAGGTGCGCTATGTAGCGGCATTGGGCGACTTTGCCACTTGGAGGGCGACCTCTAGCTCTAAGGGCTATGATTTGCGCAGCTTTGAGATAGAAGCACAGCCGCTAGAGCATATCGGGGAGTTTCGCATAGGATATAGCGCGATTGTGCGCCTAGAGCCCAACTAGAATCCACTTTTATGCAAGCATATTTCTTCAAAAAATTGCGGCAATTTTGGCTCTATCTCTCGCGCCATATTGTGCTTTTGCTTATTTATGTGGTGTTGCCGCTACTTTTGGCGTGGTTTATCTATGCGGTGTTTATGGCATCGCTACCAAGAGATCTCGCCATAGGGGCAGTGGATTTTGACAAAAGCTCTTCTAGCAAGGAAGCTCTTTTTATGATTGATTCTTCTGCGGCAGTGCATATAAGGCACATCTACCCAAGTATAGAAGCAGCCAAGCAAGATTTAGCCACAAGCGCGATCTATGCCCTTGTGGTGATCCCACACTCCTATGAGTCCAATCTCAAACGCTCTATCAATGCACAAATCACACTCTACTACAATGCGCAATTTGTGCTTATAGGCAAATCTATCGCCACTGCGCTCACACAAGTAGTAGGCACGCTCAATGCCAAGCAATGGAGTGCGAAAAACTTGATTAAAGATGAGAATCTACAACTTGCCATTAGCAAGTCTATGCCGATTTTTTCACAAATTATCCCCCTGTATAACGCCAGCAACAACTACGCGCAATTTATGCTTACACTCTTGCTGCCCTGTATGCTACAAATCCTAAGTGCGCTAGCGATGATCCACCTACTCAAAAATCGCCCCACAAGTGTATCTAGCGTGTTTATGCGCTATGGGTTTAATACGCTTGTGTTTGGATTCTGGGGGGTATGTATGCTAACGCTCTTGCAAAACTTAGGCTATGAGCTTAGGGGGAGCTTTTTGCTACTTGTGGCAGGGACGCTACTGCTTGTAGCGTGTGTGAATGCTGTGGTAGTCTTTGTGCAATCTATCTTGCTTGATATGAAAAAGGCTATTGGCTTTGTGGCTATCTATACTGCGCCTTCTCTGGCTTTTGCCGGGGTTACTTACCCGCAAGCTTCGATGAATTTTTTCGCGCTTTTTTGGAGTAAATTTCTGCCCATATCCTACTATATGGAGCTATATATCCAGCAAGCAAACTACGACGGGAGCGTGGGCTTTGGGCTTGGGATTATAGGGGAGATGCTGTGGTTTTTGCTCTTTTTAGCCCTTGGGGTTATGATCTATCATCTGCGACTTTTTAGCAGTAATCCTATCATTAAATCTCTGTCAAAATCTCTGTCAAAACCTTTTGGCAAACGGAGTGCGCTATGAGCTTTTTGTCCCTTGTGCTAGAAGAGTATAAAGCCATTTTTAGCAATAAACTTGTCGTAATGGTCGTGATCATCGGCTCGCTTGTGTATGGACTGCTCTATCCTATGCCTTATATGAATGATATTGTCCGCAAGCAGCGACTTGTCATCATTGATGAAGATTCTAGCGCGCTATCAAAGCGGCTGATTTTTCTTGTTAGCAGCACAAGAGAAATCGCGCTAGTGCGTGAGGTTAGCTCCATTGATGAAGCTAAGTGGTTGATTGAGAGCTTTGAAGCTGATGGCGCGCTCTATATCCCTAAAGGCTTTGAAGCAAACGCGAAAAAGGGCATTGGCAGTGTCGTATCCTATATGGGCAATGCCTCTTACTTCCTCGTGTATGGGGCGATCGCAGAGGGCGTGCATAAGGCAATCGATGAGCTAAGCGATGAGCTAAGAAAAGCTCGCGACCCAAATTTGCTTGATACAGAGCTTGTGAGCTTGCAGGCTATCCCTTTATACAATCCAAGCCTAGGCTATACCAACTACGCCCTAGCCGCGGTGCTAGTCTTTATCCTGCACCAAACTGCCATAGCAGGCAGCGGTATCCTAAGCGCGTATCAAAACAGAATCCGCATCCGCGCAACTGCTAAAAAAGACTACCAAGCCTTGCAGCATTATAGCAACTACGCTAGTGCGTGGAAGATCGTAAGTGCTAGAATCCTAGCTTTCACAGGGATTTATTGCGTGCTGTTTGGTTTGTATTTTGGGGTGCTTTTCCCACTTTTTGGGGTGAGTCATATCGCAAGCTTGAGTGATTTTTGGTGCTTTGCGATTATATTTATCGCAAGCTGTGTGGCTAGCGGCGTGCTTTTGGGGGTTAGCTTAGAAGATGAGAGCTTGCCTACGCAAGTGATCTTTGTCTCCTCTATGCCTTTGGTGTTTATTTTGGGCTTTATTTGGCCCAGTGAGCTACTACCGCAATTTTTGCAAGATCTAAGCGTTATGATCCCCGCCTATCACGGCGTTAGAGGATTTATCAGCCTAAATCAAATGGGCGCGAGCTTTGCGAGTGTGGCTCCACATTTTTTCGCGCTATTTGGGCTATTTGGGCTGTGCTTTGTAGCGAGCATTATTGTGCTACACAAACGCCAGAAACAAGCGCGCCTACTATGCAAGAAGCCATAAATATAGCTTATGCTATAATCCCATTTCCCCCAAAGCAATTCAAATATAGCAGTAGCAATGGAGAAAAATGTGCGCTTCTATTCTAAACCACTCTTAGATTTTACTAGCACTAAGCTCTTTCTAGCCCCGCTTGCTGGCTATACGGATCTGCCCTTTCGCTCGGTGGTCAAACGCTTTGGCGTAGATATTACAGTGAGTGAGATGATAAGCTCCCACGCGCTTGCATTCTCTAGTGCTAAAACGCTCAAAATGCTCCAAAAATCCCCCCTAGAGACACCTTATAGCGTGCAAATTGCCGGCTCAAAGCAAGAGATTATCCAAAAAGCCATAGCCGTGCTAAACACCCAAGAGGGCATTGATATTGTGGATTTTAACTGCGGCTGCCCAGCTCCCAAAGTCGCTAATCACGGCAATGGCAGCGGACTTTTGCAGGATCTGCCTAAGCTTGTAGAGCTGCTCAAACTCATTAAAGAGCAGAGCAAGACACCTTATACAAGTGTCAAAGTGCGGCTAGGCTTTGATGAGAAGATCCCCACTGAAATCGCTCACGCGCTTAATGATGCGCCTATAGATTTTGTCGTAGTGCATGGCAGGACGCGCAAAGATGGCTACAAAAAGGAGAAAATCGACTACCAAGCCATAGCCCAGATGAAAAAGATCTTGCGCCACCCACTCATCGCCAATGGCGAGATCGACTCTGTGGCAAAGGCGCAATCTGTCCTGCAAGAAACAGGCGCAAATGGCGTGATGATAGGGCGAGCCGCGCTCACTAGCCCGTGGATCTTCTGGCAGATCCGCCATAACACCACCGCGCTTCCTGCAATGGTGAAAAAGGACTTAGTGCTAGAGCATTTTGATGCGATGGTGGAGTTCTACGGCGATAGGGGTGTGGTGATGTTTAGAAAAAATCTCCACGCCTATGCCAAGGGACACGAGGGCGCAAGTGCTTTCCGCAATGTGGTAAATACCATCACAAGCCCCATAGAAATGCGACAGAGTATTGAAGAGTTTTTTGCGACAAGTGCGCTAGAGTGGGGAAGCGCGGAGCTTGTGCATTTCAACAAAAGAAGCGTGTAATGCGGTGGCAAAACGAGAATCCTAGCAACGACAATACAAAAGTCGCAAAAATCTCAAAAGTGGATTCTAGTAATAAAGCTTTTTTATCGTCATTGCGAGCTTTGCGAAGCAAAGCGTGGCAATCCATACAAACAAAGACACAAGCCCTAGAATCCACTTTTTTATACAACGCCGAAAAAACGCAAAAAATACAGAAATTACAAAAAGTGGATTCTAGGATTTTTTATACAAACGCCATTTTTGCTACCGCAAAAAATATGGATTCTAAAGAAACATCGGCTAACGCCGAGCGGTATCCCTTGTTTTCTAAAGAAGCTACGCTTTGCCACGCCACTGCTACGCAGTGTCTCGCAATGACAGAAAAAAGCACCGCAAGTAAAAAAGTGGATTCTAGGATTTGCGATGAGAAAACAAGCGAAGCGGTGCAAGGCGCAGCCGAAGCAGGTTTCTTTAGTAAAGCCGAATCCTCTAGCAAAAAGCCAACGCCCCCAACAAACCAAGCCGCAGGCGGCAGGATTTTTAGTGAAAAAGCGGGGTTGTGCAGCCTTTTGTGCGGAGATAAGCCTAGTGGGCTATCGCACAAACAAAAGGCAAACTCCCCGCTTTTTCGCAAAAAGCCAACGCCCCCAACAAGCAAAACGACTGCAATATACTTTGCCCTATACCTACTAGCAGCCTTTGCACCCCTACACGCCGCACCAGAATCCAAAGAGCCAAAACGCACGATTTTGCAAAACAATCCCACACACACCACCACGCCCATCTCCACACCTGCCCCAAAGCCTGCCAATCCTCCCGCTAATCCCGCTACCACACTAATAGACACCCCACCGCCTATTAGCGATAATGCGCTAGGCAAGTTTGGTGCGCAGGATTCTAGCTTTTTCTACAAGCCTAGTCCTAGCGCGTGGGTGTTTGGCGATATTTTGCACCCCTACATTGGCTTTGGGCTTACTTCTTCAAGCTCTATCCACACGCACAACACCCAAAGTATGAGCAAGGAAGTCGCCACCTGCCCTAATCAAAAATGCAGCGGCGATACCACAAGCGCGGAGTATTCTGGGCAGCTTAATGCAGGCTCTAGCCTAGAGCTTGGCGCGGAATACTTTTTTGACAAGTTTCACATTGTGGGCATTAGACTCTTTGGCGAGGTGGCAAGCCGCAGCGGCTCGCTTGGGAGTAAGATTGCAGGCAGTGATAAGCGCGATAGAAGCACCAATAATCTGCAAGAAGCCTATAATCTTTGCATACAAAATAGCAAAACTTGGAGCGAAGCAGAAAAGCAGCAAAAATGCGGGATCTTAATCCTAGGCAATAGCACTAATCCAAACACACCAAACACCAAAGTCGAAGACTCTTTCACTTTCCAAGACACACCAGATTCTAATGACATCGCCCCGCAAGATGGGCGGTATTTGAGCTTCTCTCTAGGGGTTGATGCAATGCTTAATATCCCCATAGATACGATTTTGCAGCGGTGGCTAGGATTTGGGCTTAAAAGTGGATTCTGGGGATCACGGCTTGCGTATTTTAAGGTGGGGGGGTTTATCGGTGGGGGGGCGGAGTTCGCGCGCTTCTCCCAAGGCGATCCTAATAACAAAACTTGGCACAACCAAGCTGCTGCTAAAGGCAAGGCAAGCAATGGGGCTGATGCGTTCTTTGCCGCGGGTAGTGGAGGGTTTATGCGCTTTGGGGCAAGCATATATCTCTCACGCTTTACTCGCATAGATTTTGGCTATAAAATCTCCTACTACCCTATCGCGCAAGAGCGGTGGTATGGCTATAATGGTGCGCATTTTGACCACACTAAATACGACCCAAATAATGGGCTTTATGGTGTCGGCGGAGTGAGAGAAGATGACCCGTGGAGCGAGAGCTTGCTTAGGCAGAAATTTGTCAGCACAAAAGACAAGGAATGGTTCTTGCGCTTTGCCCTAAGCTTCTAGGCTGCAAGCACATTAACAAGCGATATATAAGCTACTTTTTTCTATAATGCCGCACAAAATCCAGCTAAAACAATCTATCATATACAACGACCATCCAAAGGATACCTATGACACTAGCCCAAGCCCTATCTCTCCCTAAAGAAGAGCAGCAAGCTCTAAAGTCCAGCCTAGAAGCCAAGGCAAAATCCCAAGCCGCTATCGAGCTTAATGCCTATATTGATTTTTCTAGCGATAATCACAGCGGCGTGCCAATTTTGATCAAAGACAATATTAATGTCAAAGGCTGGGAGATCACTTGTGCGAGCAAGATCCTACAAGGCTATGTCGCGCCATATAACGCCACGGCGATCACGCGCTTGCGTGCTAATGGTATGAGCGCGTTTGGGCGGGCGAATATGGACGAGTTTGCTATGGGCAGCACGACAGAATCTAGCTGCTATGGACGCACCAAAAACCCAAAAGACCCCACGCGCGTGCCCGGCGGCAGCTCTGGGGGCAGTGCCGCAGCAGTGGCTGGGGGCTATGCGATCGCCGCGCTTGGGAGTGATACAGGCGGCTCTATCCGCCAGCCTGCTGGGTATTGCGGCTGTGTGGGGCTTAAGCCTACTTATGGGCGCGTGAGCCGCTATGGGCTAGTGGCATATAGCTCAAGCCTTGATTGCATAGGACCCATCACACAAAATGTAGAAGACTGCGCGATTTTGCTTGATGCCATTAGTGGCTATGATGAGCTAGATTCTACAAGTGCCAAGCTCCCGCCATTACAGAGCTTCTCCAAGCTTGATAGGGATAAATGCTTTACCATAGCAGTGCTAAATGACTTCCTAAAAGATGCTGATCCGGCAATTGCTAAGGCGTATGAAGATACGATCAAGCTCCTAGAAAAAAGCGGGCATACCATAGTCCCAGCCACAATGCTTGATACAAGCTTGCATATCTCTACCTACTATATCATCTGCACCGCAGAAGCTAGCAGCAATCTCGCGCGCTTTGATGGTGTGCGCTATGGCAATCGCGTAGATTCTAGCGGACTCAAAGATTTATACATCAACACACGCTCACAAGGCTTTGGTAGGGAAGTGAAAAATAGGATTCTACTAGGGAGCTTTGTGCTAAGTAGCGGCTACTATGATGCCTACTACCTAAAAGCCCAGAAAATGCGCTCCCTTATCAAGCAACAATATGCCCAGATCTTTGAGCAAGCCGATCTTATCCTATCGCCTGTGTCTCCAAGTATCGCGCCTAAATTCCGCGCATCACAAAGTCCGCTTGAAATGTATCTAAGCGATATTTACACCATTGGGGTAAATCTAGCGGGACTGCCTGCCATTAGCCTGCCTGTAGGCGAGTCTCAAGGGCTACCTATCGGTATGCAGCTGCTAGGCAGAGCCTTTGAAGAGCAAAGCGTGCTTGACTGCGCTTATGGGCTAGAATCCCAGCTCGCCTAAGCCCAATCCACAGCAAAGGAGATGATATGAAACTCGCGCAAAAAGCCCTAACCTTTGAAGATATTTTGCTAATCCCAGCATTTTCTGAAGTGCTGCCAAAAGAAGTGGATACAAGCTCCAAGCTCACGCGCAATATCTCGCTTAATATCCCCTTTGTCTCTGCGGCTATGGATACAGTTACAGAGTATAAGACTGCCATTGCTATGGCGCGCTATGGGGGCATTGGCATTATCCATAAAAATATGCCCCAAGCCTTGCAAGTAGAGCAAATTGATAAGGTGAAAAAAAGCGAGAGCGGTGTCATCACCAACCCTATCTCTATCCAAGCAAATCGCTCGCTAGCTGATGCCAAAGTCATCACGGATAATTACAAAATCTCCGGGGTGCCTGTGGTTGATGAAAAGGGGCTTTTGATAGGGATTTTGACCAATCGCGATGTGCGCTTTGAAAATGATCTAAGCAAAAAAGTCAGCGATGTGATGACAAAAATGCCCCTAGTTACCGCCAATGTAGGCGTAAGCCTTGATGAAGCCAAAGCCATTATGCATAAACACAGGATAGAGAAGCTCCCCATAGTCGATAGCAACAATATCTTGCAAGGGCTCATCACCATTAAAGATATTCAAAAGCGCATAGAATATCCCAATGCCAACAAAGACGCGCAAGGGCGTTTGCGTGTGGGAGCGGCGATCGGCGCGGGGCAGCTTGATAGAGCGCAAGCTCTCATTGAAGCAGGGGTTGATGTGCTGGTGCTTGACTCTGCGCACGGGCATTCTAAAAATATCATCGCCACCCTAGAATCCATTAAAGCAAACTATGAAATTGATGTGATCGTGGGCAATGTCGTAACCGCAGCTGCCACGCAAGACCTAATCAAAGCCGGAGCCGATGCGGTGAAAGTCGGCATTGGTCCGGGCAGTATCTGCACGACAAGGATTGTCGCAGGCGTGGGTATGCCCCAAGTCTCTGCGATCGCTGGCTGTGCGGAAGTGGGGGCGAAAATGGGCGTGCCAATCATCGCTGATGGTGGGATTAAGTATTCTGGCGATGTGGCTAAAGCTATCGCCGTGGGGGCTTCTAGCGTGATGGTAGGTAGCCTGCTAGCTGGCACAGAAGAGAGCCCCGGCGATTTGGTGCTTTACCAAGGGCGGCAGTATAAAAGCTACCGCGGTATGGGGAGCATTGGTGCTATGAGTAAGGGAAGCTCTGATCGCTACTTCCAAGAAGGCACCGCGCAAGATAAGCTTGTGCCTGAAGGCATTGAAGGGCGTGTGCCATATCGTGGGAAAATCGGCGATGTTTTGCACCAGCTTGTGGGGGGACTGCGTAGCTCTATGGGCTATCTAGGGGCGGCAAATATCCCAAGCCTGTGGGAGAGGGCGGAGTTTGTGCAAATCACTGCTGCTGGACTTAGAGAATCCCATGTCCATGATGTAGATATCACCAAAGAAGCACCAAACTATCACGGATAAGATTTGGGATAAGCTTTAGGGATAGATTTTTAGGATAGGGTTGGGCTAAGTTTGCAGGCAATGGAGCTTACCCCAAGTGCCGATGGCTCTCTCAATGCCTTTAGCGTGGAGTTTGGCGAGCATTATGCCAATATGGGTGAGGGTGCCTTTAGCGAAAAGCTAGGGAAGCATATAGCACCTGTGTGGGCTACCCTAGAATCCACTTTTGCCACAAAAGCCAAACCCCCAAAAGAAGCCCCTAAGGCACAAATATGGATTCTAGATCTTTGCTTTGGACTTGGGTATAACGCCCTGCTTTCACGCCTATTTAGCGCGTTTGAGACGCTAGAGTTTTGTATCATCTCTATCGAGCTTGATAGGCAGAATCTAGCTCTTGCTAGCACAATCCACGCGCTAGATTCTAGCCTTGTAGCCCAGCTGGATTCTAGTAGGCAAGCGCGCATAGCACATAATGTATCTTTGCAAATACTCTGGGGTGATGCGTGTGTTTTACTTGCGGACTTGTCCGCAAGCTTAGCGCAGTATTATGGCGATTTTATGGGCTTTGATGTGATCTACCAAGATCCCTTTAGCTATGAGAAATGCCCGAGTTTATGGGACTATAAGCATTTTTGTAAGCTATCTAGCTTGCTTAAAGACTCTGGGATCATCACCACCTATGCCACAAGGCAGGAGATCATCACAAACGCCACGCAAGTAGGGCTACACGCCTATACTTATAAGGCAGATCCTGCCACTATGGATAGACTCTATCAAGCTTGTGCTACTCTATACCCCACTAGCACACACACTAGCATAAAGCGCAAATCAAGTATTTTTAGCAAAGCTCCCGTGCAGATTCTAGGCAGTAGATTGCGCGCTTAGTCTCTAGCGCACTTTGTGTTGATCTAAGTGCTGGTATCTTTCTTGGTTTTGAGTGCTAGCCCTATGGCATCGGATATGTCTTTTTTGATATTGGGATTTTTGGCACTTAGCCGCTCGCGGACTTCAGCGGCTTTGTCTGTATCGATGACTTCAAGGCTTGTAAGCTCTTTTACCACATCAAGCCATTCTTGGCGATCGCTAGAGCTTGGCGCAAAAAGCCCAAACTTCTTCACAAACTGCTCGATGAGCTCGTGGGCTTGATCTTGAGTCTTGGCATTTGGGATTAGCTTGCGGAAGTCTTTTAGTGTGAAAGGCTTTGGGGCTGGCTTTTTGTCAAATATGCTACGCATAAAAAACCCAAACACAAAGATGACAAACCCAAACCCACAGGCGATCATCAAAATAATGGCATAGAATCCTTGGTTATACATTATTGGCTACTTTATTTGCTACTTTTTGCTGCAAAAAACGCATTAGTCGCTTCGACAAAGCCATCAATACTCCCACAATCATACCTCTTGCCTTGGAATTTATAGGCGATTACTCGCCCATTTTTCGCCTGCTCCATTAGGGCATCGGTGATTTGGATTTCACCCTTTTTGCCCGGGGGTGTTACGCGCAAAATATCAAAAATATCAGGCGTCAAAATATAGCGACCAATGACTGCTAGATTTGAGGGGGCTTCGCTAGCACTTGGCTTTTCTATCATCGTGCTAACGCGATAAACATCTTGGCTAATCATCTCTCCTGCGATCACGCCGTATTTATCCACCTCGCTCATAGGCACTTCTTCTATGGCGACTATGGAGCATTTATGCTTGGCATAGAGCTTTACCATTTGTGCTAGCACGCTATCTCCACCGATATTTGCGCATAAATCATCAGCCAAAATCACAGCAAAAGGCTCATTGCCAATGAGTGTCTCACCTGTCAAAATCGCGTGTCCCAAGCCTTTCATCTCATTTTGGCGTGTGTAGGAGAAAGTGCATTGTGTGATGAGTGAGCGCACTTCATTGAGTAAAAATTCTTTATCCGTGCCTTTGATTTGATGCTCTAATTCATAGCTTATATCAAAGTGATCTTCTATGCTGCGCTTGCCCCGCCCTGTTACAATCGCCATCGTTTGGCAGCCCGCACTTAGAGCTTCTTCGACACCATATTGTATAAGTGGCTTTGTAAGAATGGGGAGCATTTCTTTGGGCATAGCTTTTGTCGCGGGTAAAAATCGCGTCCCATAGCCAGCAGCTGGGAAAAGGCATTTGTTAATGTAATTCATCGTGTGGTCCTTGTGTGGATTTGTAAAAATTGTAGCGCAAAAGATTTATGCGATTATAAACAAGCTTGGGCTAGGAGTTGCGCAGGCTTGTGTATTCTCTAGGGAGCAAAAACTCTTCGCAAGAAAGTGCCTTAGGGTAGAATCCGCGTTTATACAGCAGGGCAAAAAGCGTGTCAATCGCGCGGATTTGCGTGGGGCTAAGGGAAATGGACTCGGCATTGGCATAGAGATTGAGATAAGTATCTAGCTCTTTGGCATTGACGCGGATAAGACCGCGACTAAGCAGCATTTGTGAGAGTAGGGGTTTATTTTGTGTGGCGATTTGCACAGCCTTTGTGAGAGTGGATTCTATATCAATCGCGCGGTGTAGTGGGATACTACGGCGCAGTGCCATACCGCCAAGTGGCAGAGGCAGATCATCGCCTGCTAGCTCACACCATATATCCCAGATCTCTCGCTCCACTTCTAATTGATCGCTAAAGGTCAGGATTGATTCGTGGATCAGCACGCCTGCATCCACTTCGCCATTTAGCACAGCGGATTCTATATCAAGGAAGTTTTTATACACGATTTTTGCGTGGGGGTAGGCTATGCGGAAAAGCAGGGCGTTTGTCGTGTGTGCGCCAGATAGGGCGACTTTGCAATGAGACTTTAGGCTCTTGCCTTTTAGCTTGATAAGCTTTGGTCCATAGCCGCTGCCAAAGCTCACCCCCGTGCGCAAAAGCGCGTAATCTTGCGCGATAAGCGGATAAGCAGCAAAGGAAATGGCACTTACATCATAGCTCCCTTGCAGAGCTGCTTCATTGAGTGTTTGTATATCTAGTGCAGTGTTGCAAAACTTCAGCCCAAGTGGCGAGCCCACCCACCCAAATGCAATGGCATAATACATAAAAATATCATCAGCATCGGGACTATGTGCTACGCTTATCAAACAACTCTCCAAAATGTCAGCTTATTTATATATGAATGGTTGCGGGAGATGGATTTGAACCACCGACCTTTGGGTTATGAGCCCAACGAGCTACCGGACTGCTCTACCCCGCGATATAGTATAAGAAAAGGGAAGAAAAGTGGCTGGGGTACAAGGATTCGAACCTCGGAATGCCTGGACCAAAACCAGGTGCCTTACCGCTTGGCGATACCCCAACAGCGTTTAATAAAGCCGCGATTGTATAGGAGTTTGGCTTAAATTTTACTTATTTTAGGCATATAGCAATGTGTCAAAAAGTGGATTCTAGGGATAAAGCACAAATTCTGTCATTGCGAGCGAGTGGAGCGAGCGTGGCAATCCATAAATTCTGCGGTAGCAGAATAATCATTACTAGAATCCACTTTTTATGTTTTTATGGATTACTAAAGAAGCTACGCTTTGCGGTGGGGCTGTGGGTGTTTCAAAAGTGGATTCTAGTGTGAAAGTCTCTTCTGTCATCGCGAGCGGTGCTTTTGCACCGCGTGGCGATCCATACAAACACGGATTCTAGGCTATGTTTTTTGGTTTGTGGATTACTAAAGACACTGCTTTGCCACGCGGATAAGTCCCGCCCGCAATGATGAGAGATTTTTGCCTTGGGCTCAATACGACAATATCAAAAAGTGGATTCTAGTGTGGATTGCCACGCCACTGCTGGCGCAGTGTCTCGCAATGACAAGAAATATTTCGCCTGTGGCTCAATATGACAAGAAAAGGGTGTTATTTGAAAAAGTGGATTCTAGGATTGAAGTTAGTTTTAGAGTAACACGATTCTAAGGATTGCGGTGGGGCTGTGGGTGTTTTTTAAGGATTTTGGGGCAGAGCTAGACTAGAGGTCTGCGGTTGTCCCAAAATCCTTAAAATCAATCGCATTGCCCACCCAAAACTGAATCGCTAAAGTGCCCAAGACTGAATCGCTAGGGCTAGAATCCACATTTAATATAACTATCTCTTGCTACAATGCAAAACAACCCATCACAAAGGACATTTATGCGCATATACACACTTCTAGGCTCTCTTGCCCTTTTATCTCTCACACTTCTTCAAGCAACGGACCCCCAAGCCATTAAGCCGCCGCGCCACGCTATGGATTATTATGCATTCTCCCAGACACTAAGTGGCGATCCTAAGCAAGATATGCCAAGGATCGCAGGTATCATCGCGCGCAATCTCTCTGCGTGCTATGTCCGCGCCCACACTCTAGCGGGCAATACAACTGCCATGGAGCGTGTGAAATATGGCTGCGAGCTAGAAGCCTACAATATGGCAAATATCCCTATCCATAGGCATTATGCTATGCGTGGCGAGCTACTTGAGTATGATGAAATCCAAGCGCGTAAGGAGCGGTTTTTCACGCAGTATAAATCGCGCATTTATGAGAGTGCCAAGGAGCTTGCAGAGCTAGAGCTTGGGCTATAAAGTGGATCTAGCCCTAGAATCCACTTTATACAAGACTCGCACTAGTAGAGGCTATGACAGAAATCTCATCAAGGAGTAACTATGCAAACAAACATCAAAATATATAGCTTTGATATTGGAGTAGCCAGCATTGGCTGGGCGGTGATTGAAGATAATGCGCTTAAAGATATGGGCGTTAGGATCTTTACCAAAGCAGAAAATCCCAAAACAGGAGAGTCCCTAGCTCTCCCAAGGAGAGCGGCAAGGGGCGTGCGAAGAAGACTAGCAAGAAGAAGCGGGAGGCTAAACACCATAAAACAGCTACTTTGCAAGGAGTTTAAGCTAGAGCTACAAGATTATCTAAGCAGTGATGGCAAGCTGCCCAAAGCCTACATAAGCTCCAAAGCAGCACCACTGCCATCCCCCTATCAGCTACGCACAAAGGCACTAGATCAAAAAGTGGATTCTAGTGAGCTAGCACGCATAGTTTTGCATATCGCCAAGCACCGCGGCTATGGCAATAAACACGCCAAAGAGAGCAAAGATACAGAATCAGGCAAGGTCAAAAAGGCAATAGAAGAAAATCGCCTAATCCTGCAAGACAAAGGATACAGAAGCGTGGGCGAGTATCTGTGTAAAGAGTATTTTCAGCAAGCAAGAGAGCTAGACCCTGCAAAGCAAAGCGCAGTTTCCTTAGAGTTTAAAAATGTGCGAAATACGACAGATAACTACGAGCATTGTGTCTCACAAGATATGCTCCAAGATGAGCTTGCACTGATATTTTCTAAGCAAAGAGACTATGGCTTTGCTATAAGCAAAGAGTTTGAAGATAGCTTAATAAAAAAGATTTTTGAGCAACGCCCCTTAAAGAGATTTGATGATAAGGTAGGGGAGTGTCAGTTTATCGCAGGGGAGAAGCGCGCGCCCAAAGACAGCGTAAGTGCGATAGAGTTTGTCGCACTATCGCGCATTATCAACACTCTTGCCAATCTTAGCAAGAAAAGCGGGGAAGCTTATGACAAAGCTATGGTGCTTAAAATCTTAGCTTCTGTGCTAGAAAAAGGAGAGATGAGCTATCGCGCATTGCGTGAAATGATCAACCTAGATGAAAAAATACAATTTGTGGATTCTAGGCTAGATTATAGCAAGGGGCTCAAAGAGGCAGAAAAGGTAAAATTTGTAGAATTTACGCATTTAAAGGCGTTTAAAAAGGCTTTGGGAGAGAGCTTTGCAAGCTTAGAGAGAGAGCATATAGATAAGATAGCAAGCCAAATTGCCGTGATTAAAGATGTAGTAGAGCTACACAAAGAGCTAGAATCCTACTCTGCCAAAGAGCAGCTCCATCTCACAAGCGAGCAGATACAAGCCCTAAGCAATCTCAATTTTTCTAAGCATATTAGCCTAAGCTTTAAGGCTCTATCTACGATCTTGCCCTTTATGCGTGGGGAGCGTGAAGCACGCAGCAGTGATGCAGACTATTGTATCGGCATTGATGAGAGCGGAGAGAGCCAGTGCTTGCGCTATGATGAGTCCGTAGAAAAAGCAGGGCTAAACACAGGTAAAAAGACTTCAAAAGGTGATATTTTGCCACCCTTTGAAGAGTTTGAGCCATATTTAGCAAACCCTGTTGTAAAAAGGGCATTAGCCGAGTATAGAAAGGTGCTAAACGCCCTGCTTAAGCAATATGGCAGACCCCATAAAATCCACATAGAATACGCCAGAGAAGCCAAGCTAAATGCCACAGAGCGACAAAAATACGAAAAAGAGCAAAGAGAAAACTACGCCGCTAATCAAGCTGCACGCAAGCAATGTGAGAGTCTAGGACTTGAGCCAAGTAGCACCAATCTCCTAAAGCTAAAGCTATGGGAAGAGCAAGGAGAATTCTGCGCATATAGTGGGGAGAAAATCACATTTGCCCACCTAAAAGACCCCGCCGCCTTGCAGATAGATCATATCTACCCCTACTCACGCAGCTTTGATGATAGCTATATGAATAAAGTCTTAGTCTTTACAAAGGCAAACCAAGAAAAGGGCGATAAAACGCCCTTTGAAGCCTTTGGCGCAGACTCTGCCAAGTGGGGAAAAATTGTGGGCTTGATAACATTTGCCAAAAAAATCCCCAAAAGCAAAGCACGCAGAATCCTAAATGCAAACTTTGTCGATAAAGAAGCAGGATTTAAGCTCCGCAATCTCAATGACACAAGCTATATCGCACGCCTTGTAGCAGACTATACTCAAGCATATTTAGAGTTTTTGCCCCTAGATGAGAGTGAGGATACCACGCTTGGCAGGGGGCAACAGGGGAGCAAAAGACATATTGTCGTGGTCAATGGTGCGCTTACTGCTACAATGCGGCATTACCTAGGCTTTGCTAGCAAAGATAGAAACAACCACTTGCACCACGGGCTTGATGCGGTGATTATCGGCTTTATGAATGATCGCGTGATAAAGGCTTTTAGCGAGTTCAAAAAGACGCAAGAGACAAGCAGAGCCGCCTACTACGCCCACACACTAAGCAAAGAAGAGTATAAGAAAAAACGAGCCTTTATCAATCTCCCAAATGGCGAAAACTTCCGCGCAAGTGTGCTAGAGAAGCTAGAATCCATCTTTGTCTCTAAGCCGCCTAGATTGCGAGCAAGGGGGGCATTACACGAGGCTACCTTCTACTCGCCAAATGGTCCTAAACTACTTAAAAGCTATGGCGGGACAAAAGGTGTGGAAAAGGCATTAGCCCTAGGCAAGATGAGAAAAATCGGCACAAAGATTGTAAACAATGGTGCGATGGTGCGGGTGGATATTTTTCGACATAAAAGAAGCGGGAAATTCTACGGCGTGCCTGTTTATACGATGGACTTCGCGCTAGGGATTTTGCCAAATAAAGCAGTGGTTAAAGGGAAAGATAAAAATGGCGTGATTAAGGACTGGCTAGAAATGGACTCTAGCTATGAGTTTATTTTCTCACTCTATAAAGATGATGTGCTCCTAGTGCAGAAGGAGGGGATGCAAAAGCCAGAGCTGTGTTATTTTGTGAATTTTGATACTAGTGGTGTAAATATCAAAGTAGCCAAGCACGATAATAGCTTCTCCACACTTACAGACAATCAAAAATTGCTCTTTAGCAACGCCACACAAGAAGAAGTAAAAGATAGAGTTGGAATCCAAAATCTACAAGTCTTTGAAAAATACCAAGTCTCAATCCTAGGGCAAGTAGCACCTGCCCCCTTCCACCCACGCCAAGACATCACCCTAAAGCACACAAAGCCCACAAAGCGCATAGTCCAAAGGAGTGGCGATGAGCTATGATGAAGCCTTTAGGAGTGTGCTAGTTAGCTCCCCAGCCAAGCTTAGCCTACAAGCAAAGCACCTTGTCCTAAGCCAAGAAGACAAGCAAGCAAAGCTCTTTTTAAAAGACATTCACTCCATAATCCTAGAATCCCCGCAGATCACCATAACCACCGCCCTGCTCTCTGCGCTTTGTGAGCATAATATCATCGTGCTAACTTGTGATGATACTCATCACATCAATGGTATCTTGCACCCTTACTCAGGGCATTTTCAGCAAGCCAAAGTCGCTAGAGAGCAAATGCAAGTAACCAAGCAGAAAAAGTCTATTTTGTGGCAAAAAATCATTAAAAACAAAATCACCAATCAAGCCTATGTCCTACAAACCCACCACAAGCACAAAGCAAGCGATGAGCTCTTGCTCCTAGCTAGCAATGTCACCTTAGGGGATTCTAGGAATTTTGAAGCCATAGCAGCAGCAGCGTATTTTAAAGCTCTCTTTGGCAAGGGCTTTTCTAGGGAGCAGTTCTGCTTTGCTAATTCTGCGCTTAATTATGGCTATGCGATTGTGCGTGCTTGTATCGTGCGTAATGTCTGCATTAGCGGGCTGCTGCCGTGGCTAGGCATAAAGCACGATAATATGTATAACAGCTTCAATCTCTGCGATGATGTGATAGAAGTCTTTCGCCCTTGGGTGGATCGCTGTGTCTTAGAGCTTGATACCCCTTCTAAAGACATATCCTTGCAGCAAGAAGACAAAAGGACTCTTATCAATATCCTACAAGAAAAAGCCTGTATAGATGGGCAGAGCTATCCGCTTAGTAGGGCTATCGGGCGATATGTGCAGAGCCTAAAGGGAGCAATGCTAGGGGAGCAGAGCTTGCTAAGGGTAAGCTTTGAGACCTAAGCTAGTGATGCAAATGATTGAAGATAAATTTATGCGTGTTTTGCTGATGTTTGATATGCCTACCAAGACCAAAAAGGAGCAAAAGCACGCCACCAAATTCCGCAATAATCTCATCAAGCTAGGCTACTTTATGATGCAATTTAGCGTATATATGCGTATATGCAAGGGGTTAAGCTCGGCAAAAGCCTCTATCAATGCAGTAAAGATGATCCTACCCCCACAAGGCAATGTGCGTGTCCTAATCATCACAGAAAAGCAGTTTGACGCTATGGAGATCCTCTTAGGCAATGCCTCGTTTAATGAACGCATAAATGCCGAGCAAAATCTCGTGCTATTTAACTTTGATGAAAAGCTTGGTGATTATGCCTATAAAGAATCTAGCCAAAAGAGCAAAGATACAGAGAGTCAAAAAAGTGTAGCAAAAGAATCCAACACCACTACACAAAGACCTAAGCCAAAGCAGCCAAGTCTCTTTGAATTCTAGGGTTTTGATAGGGATATGACTTACCCTGCGGAAGACCCTTTACTTCCTTATTTTAGTCCCTTTTTAAACTGCCAAATTTAGCGCGAAATCCTAAAGGATTTCGCGCTTTACAAATCTGCTCTAGCTTCGTGCCACAGGGCGATAGAAAGGAAGCTATTCTACCATAAGGCAGTTTAAAAAGGGACTAAAACTTTTAGAGACATTAAGCCGCTGCAAGACTTAATTCTACCATAAGGCAGTTTAAAAAGGGACTAAAACCCGTGATACTTTGGATTATTGGCATTTAGCATTCTACCATAAGGCAGTTTAAAAAGGGACTAAAACTTAGGCGGTGCTGGTATCTCCGCTGGTGCTATTCTACCATAAGGCAGTTTAAAAAGGGACTAAAACCTTGCTCGCTTGCTTCTGCTTGCAAGACTTGATTCTACCATAAGGCAGTTTAAAAAGGGACTAAAACTCTCGGCGGTGCTGGTATTCAAGCCGGTGCATTCTACCATAAGGCAGTTTAAAAAGGGACTAAAACAAATCTATACTCTTGCTGATGATTCCATAGCAATTTTCATAACATTATATATAAACTTAGCTTTATCTTTTAATACATTCACAAAAGAGTTGCTTGTGAAAATGTAATTTACAATCGCGCCATATCGCAAATCTCCTGCAAGTAGTAGCGCATACTTATTGCCGCTATAATCTTTTATATCTATTGTATTCTCCACTATGCTATCTACTAGCTCGATGGGATTCTCTACCGATTCAAACACCTTGCCAAAGATTCCCACAAACAAAGCTAAACCTAGCGCATCGCTTGTGTTCTCTGCGTTGATATTTACCTTGCTTACCACGCCGCTTGTCTCTTTGTTGTAGTAAGTTAGCTCTTGCTCTGTGCCGACATTTTCTAGCTCTGCATTGCCTGCTATTAGCTTATACATATACTGCCCATCGTGCTGCCCATCTCCAAACTCTATTACAAAGTCTTGTAACGCCTCTGGTAAATCGCTCTTGTCAATACGCCCTAACTGCTCGCCTAAGCTATCTAAAAAGCCCTTGACATTCTCATTGCTTACACCTTTTCCACCATTTACAATCAATTCCATTTCTACGCTCCTAAGTATTGTTTATTAACCGATTTTAAAGCATTGTATAGCTTTCTCATTCTACACACGGCAGTTTAAAAAGGAGCTAAAACAAAAAGCTTACATTACAAACCTAAGCCATTTTGCTACAATGCATTTGCATACCCAAGGAGTTTTTATGAGCAAAGCTACAATACCCAAGCCACGCAGGACAAAATCCCAAATCGCCGAGATCAAGGCGCGATTTCTCGCGCATTATCCACAGGCAAAAACAGAGCTAAACTATCGCAATATGTATGAGCTGCTTGTGTGTGTAATGCTCTCTGCCCAATGCACCGATAAGCGTGTCAATCTCGTAACGCCCGCATTTTTCGCGCGCTATCCCAGCGTGCAGGCACTAGCACAAGCCGATATTGCAGAGATCAAAGATCTCATCAAAAGCATTTCATTTTTCAACAACAAAGCCAAGCATTTACACCAAATGGCACAGCAAGTCCTAGAGCATTTTCAAGGCAAGATCCCCACCACTCAAGCAGAGCTAAAATCCCTAGCAGGCGTAGGGCAGAAAACCGCCAATGTCGTGCTGCTAGAATACTGCCAGGCAAATGTAATGGCTGTCGATACCCATGTATTCCGCGTCTCTCACCGCCTAGCCTTAAGCAATGCCAAAACCCCAGAAAAAACCGAGCAAGATTTGCAGAGAGTGTTTGTTACCGAGCTATCAAACTTGCACCAAGCTTTTGTGCTATTTGGTCGCTATATCTGCAAGGCGATCAAGCCCCAATGCTCACAATGCTTCGTGCAAGAATTCTGCCACAAGGACAAAACACGCAAGAAACCTAAGCCTAAAGCCAAAATTACGCTACAATAATAATAAAAGTCAAAGGCTGGTGCGGTATGGAAGTGATCAAAGAGAGTTTTTTTGAAGTTATTAAAGATTCTATCAGTGTCGAGGTAGAAGAGTCTATTATCCCGCTTAAAAAGGGCTATCTCACTTCGATTGAAATGATTGGCAGAGGCACAAATGTCTTGCTTGTGTTTAATAAGCCTTTTTTAAAAACAATGTGCCTGCACTTTTTAGATGATAGCACTCCTAGTGATGACGCGCTAGAAGATATGGCGCGAGAGCTTGCTAATCTCACCGTAGGACACGCCAAAGTCATCGCCCAAAAGCGCAATACAAGCTTCAACATCTCCACCCCAGAATTCCTAGGAATCCGCGTGATAAAAAACTACGATCAAGGTATCCACTTCCGCTTGCAAGGCTTGGGGCATTGCAGTATTTTTCTACGCAGTAATAAATCATAGCGACAACAACTCTTTAAGGAACGCTTATGGCAGATCGACCCAACTCCATACTCGATAAGCAAAAAGCCCATACCCCAGAAGAAATAGAGCTTGCCTCCTATCTTGAAGATATGATGGAAAATTACGGCGGCTTGCTTGATATGGGCGTAGTTTTTACCGCGGAGCTAGGCTCTTCTAAAATCCCTTTGGCAGAGATTTTGAAGTTTGAAAAAGGCTCGATTATCGATCTGCAAAAGCCCGCAGGAGAGAGTATCGATGTCTTTGTCAATGGCAGGATCATCGGCAAAGGCGAGGTGATGGTCTATGAGCGATCGCTTGCTATCCGTTTAAATGAAATTTTGGATTCTAATGCGATTGTGTATTACATCGCACGCACAAATCCCTACGACTAACCCACCGATGAAAAAGCTAGGTATCCAACACACGCTTGCTATGCTTATGGTAGTTGCGCATATTTGTGGTGCAGCTACGCTCAAGCAGATCCAAACTTACCCCGAGCAAGATAAGCTTGATGTGCTTTTGCTGCTGGATTCTGCCTTTAGCGGTGAGGTAGGCACAGCAAGCGTGCCTAATGGCAAAAGCACGCAAAAAATGACTATGATCTCGCAAATCACAAGCGGCAGCAAAGTAACTAGGAGCTTCCAAAACTCGCCGATAAAAAAGCTTGAGATTATCCCCAAAAACAACAATCTCTACTTCAGCGTAGAATCGCGCAAGCCCTACTATGTCAAGCCAAGCATTTCCAAAGACAAAAACACCCTGCGCCTAAGCTTTTTTACCGCGGATTCTGGGATTGTGGATTCTCTGCTAAATACCCCCACCACGCTAAAGCCAACGCCTATCAATGAAGTATTTCAAAAGCCTTCAAGCACACAAAGCACCCCGCAAGACAAAGACACCGCAAACGCCAAAGCCCTAGAATCCCTAGAATCCACCTCCGCCCCCTTGCTTGATACAAGCAAGCTAAGCTTAAGCACGCAGGATATGGATATACAGAAGTATTGGTATATCATCGCAAGCTTTTTGCTTATCCTTGTGGTATTACTCTATATCCGCAAGCAAATACGCAGACGCTCAGGGCTTAATGACTCGCTCAAAGTCGTCTCACAAAGCCAAATCGACCCTAAAAACAAAGTCATCATCATCGAGGCTAAAGAGTATTTCTATATGGTGCTTTTAGGTGATAAAGGCAATGTCTTGCTTGATAAAATCCCCAAACAAACGCACACCACCAGCAACTCCCCCCAAGCCAAGCCACAAAGGATAGGCGATGTCAAAGCATTTGATGAGAAGTTTTGGAGCACACTCAACAATGCAAAATGATGAATCTACCCCCCATCTATAAATCGCCTATCTCGCTTGATACAAGCAGCCAAACGCGCTTTTATGTAAGCCTAGCGATCGCTTTAAGCGCGCACTTGTTTGTGATTTTTATCAGCTGGTGGCTTTATGCGCATTTTTTCAAAACCCCCAAACTCCGCAAAATCGACACAGAAAACCTACTTATCCTAAAGCGCGGCACAAGCCTTGATAAAAGTGCAAATACCCCCGGCGCACCACCTCCCACCCTAGCAAGCAAAGACACCGCCCAAAGCCCATACCCCCCCACCAAGCCAAGCCAAGCCACCACCCCAAGCACACAAAGCAACCCCAAGCAGCCAAAGCCCCTAGACTCTCAAACTCCTTTACCACATACCACTTACGATCCCAAAAACTTGCAATTTTTCTCCCCAGCAAACCAAAGCACGCAATCGCGTCCATCACTTGAGCAAGACAAAGGGCTTGACCGCCAAACGAGGCGCGATATTGACAAGCTCTATGGCGATGAGTGGGGGGATCTAGGCAGTGCAGAGCGAGATTTCATCACAAGCAATTTGCGCGAGATAGCACGCATCACACAACGCTACTTAACCTACCCAAACACCGCCGCATATCTCAACCAATCCGGCGAGAATGCGATAGAATTCTACTTGCTACCAAATGGTGATATACAAGGATTGAAGCTGCTTCTTAGCTCGGGCTTTGTGCTACTAGATAAAAACTCGCAAAAAACCATAGAAATCGCCTATAAGGACTATCCGCGACCTAAGCAGCGCACGCTTATCCGCTTCCACATCACCTATACTATTTATCGTTAAGGAGCTACTATGCAAATCACACTAAAAAATCCCCTTGATATGCACTTGCATTTACGCGATGGCGCGCTGCTTGATGTCGTTACGCCCTTTAGTGCTAAAAGCTTTGCCGCGGCGGTGATAATGCCAAATCTAACGCCCCCCATAGATTCCTTACACAAGGCACAAGCCTACAAGCAAGCAATTAAAGATTCTATCCATAGCTATGCTAAAGCACATAAGCAGCCGCTAGAATCCTTTGAGCCACTTTGTGCGCTGTATTTGAGCGACTCACTCACCCCACAAGAGCTAGAATCCTGTGCCAAGCACGGCTTCAAGCTCCTAAAGCTCTATCCCAAGGGTGCCACCACAAATAGCGATAATGGCATAGCCCAAGTGCTAGATAGCAAATCGTATGAAATTTTTAGCGCGGCACAAGAGCTTGGCATAATCCTTTGTATCCACGGCGAGAGCGGGGGCTTTGTGCTGGAGCGAGAGATGGAGTTTGGCGCGATATTTAGAGAGCTTGCCACACGCTTCCCTAATCTCAAAATCATCATAGAGCATATAAGCGATCACCGCACGATCCCACTTCTAGAGGAGTATGATAATCTCTATGCGACCTTGACTTTGCACCATATCACCCTAGATCTTAGCAATCTAGCAGGCGGCGCACTCTGTCATCATCACTTCTGCAAGCCTGTGCTAAAAACACCCAAAGACAAGCAAGCCCTGCTAGATCTAGCCCTAAATGCGCATAGCAAAGTGTGCTTTGGCTCAGACTCTGCGCCCCATAGCCTAGAAGCCAAGCAAAAGGGCGCGGCAGGGATTTTTAGCGCGGTGGGGCTTTTGCCCCAGCTTGCAGAGCTATTTCACAAGCATAATGCCCTGCACAATCTCCAAGCCTTTGTGAGCGATAATGCGATGAAAATCTATGATCTTGCTTGCTGGGTGCAAGCAGCGCAGGCGTGGGAGGACAATCCTAAGCTAATCACCCTAGAGCAAGCCCCCTACAAAATCCCAGAATCTATCCGCGTGCTAGATTCTAATCTAACGCCCTTGCGTGCAGGCGAGATGATCGCGTGGAGAGAGATAGAGAGCAAGGCATAAGATATGGAGCAGCTCACACAAGCAAGCAAGACCCCCACAAAATCTATCCGCATAGGCATTGTGCGGCTCTCATCGTTTGGCGATGTCGTGGTATCTGCTAGCAAGCTTATGGACTTTTATCACGCTTTGGCGCAGGAATATGATGAAGTGCGTATTGAGTGGTTTGTGGATACGCGCTTTGCAGGGATATTAGAGCATCATAAAGCGATCACGACACTACACGCCCTACCTATCAAACGCCTTAAATCACTCCGTGCCGTTAGGGAGCTTTGGCGGAGCTTGCGTGCTTTGGGGCGGTTTGATGTGGTGCTAGATTTGCAAGGACTAATCAAATCTGCCATTGTGGGGCGTGCGCTAGATTCTAGGGAGTTTGTGGGCTTTAGCTTTAGCTCGGCGCGAGAGGGGCTAGCTAGCGTGCTATATAGTAGGCGCGTGAAGGTGGCGTATGATGAGAATATATTGGTGCGCAATGCCGCAATTTATCAGTGTTGTTTGAGGGATTCGGCTTTGCGCGATAAATCGGGGATTTCTGCGCGCGCGCTTCAGTTACATACTCCAAGTATGCGCCCTTGCGCGCGCTTGAAAAACCCCGATTTCTCATCGCAAAACCTAGAATCCCACAGCGGTTTTACAAAACAAGTCCAACCCCTAGAATCCACTTTTGAAAGCCCCACCGCAACTCCTAGAATCCTTGAAGAAGAAAAACGGACTGAAAATAAAAAAGTGGATTCTAGCAGCAATGCTTATTTTCTGTCATTGCGAGCTTTGCTCCGCAAAGCGTGGCAATCCATACAAAAATATACCAACCCCCTAGAATCCACTTTTGAAAAAACAGCACAAAAAGCACAAGAAATACAAACATTACAAAAAGCGGATTCTAGTGATACTCCCATTTTTGCTACCGCAAAAACTATGGATTGCCACGCCACTGCTACGCAGTGTCTCGCAATGACAGAAAATAATGCCACTAGTGAAAACGAGGATTCTAGTTTTTCTGCCCAAAACGCCTCAACTCTAAGCGACTCCACAAAGGATTCTAGCCCTAACGCCCAAAGCATAGCTACGCCGCAGGCGGCAGGATTTTCTAAAGAAACATCGCCTAGCGGCGAGCGGTATCCCTTGTTTTGCGATGATTTTTGGGGTTTTCAAGGCGGGGGCGAAGGGATTTACCTAAGCGGTAATGAGCAAGCCCCCGCCGCAGAATCCCCAAAAAGCGCGCAAAAGCCAACGCCCAAGCACGCAAAAAGTGGGTTTGGCTGGGGCAAAGCCCCCCTCCCCCCAAGCACACAAGCCACCCTAGAGTCTAGCACCTATCGCGTGCTATTTGTCCTAGAAGCCTCAATCCCGCAAAAAACCTACCCCATAGAGCAATTTGCCGCTCTTGCCACGCGTATGCAGCAAGCAAGCACACAGAAAATCACATTTTGCCTAATCTATCACGAGCATAAGCACAATGCCCTATCCCTCCAAGCTATGCTAGAGGCGAGAAATCTTCACACCTGCCTTTTTCCGCCGCTTGACTTCAACGCCCTAAAATATGTCCTAAACGCTATGCACTGCGTGATCGGGGGGGATACGGGGGTTACGCATTTGGCGTGGGCATTACAAAGCCCACAAGTCATCACCCTACTTGGCAATCCACAAACAAGCAAGGGCAAAAATATGCGCGATACAAAGCTCTCGCGCGTGCTGCTAGGCAATCCTTATGTGCTAAGTCAAAGTGGTAGCTTTGAGATCGCCTCTATCCCACCAGAATCCATCTATCGCGTGTGGGTGGATCTAAGGGCTAGACAAGCGCAGTTAATAAGCATTTAATCTAGGGCTTTATAATCGCCATTTACATAACTTTTAAGGAGTTTTTATGCGATTTCTTTCCTACGCGCTAGTCCCTTTGCTAGTCCTATCAAGCTATGCCTATGAAATCAAGCAAGCCCCTGCTATCGCCAAGCGGATAAATCCTGTCGGCGAGGCTAATTCTGTGTATTCCTACCACGATGTAATCGCCGCTGCCACGCAAGCAGTCGTCAATATCTCCACGCAGAAAAAAATCACCACCAATCTTAATCCAATGTTTAATGACCCATTTTTCCAGCAATTTTTCGGCGATATGTATAATCAAATCCCCAAAGACCGCATCGAGCGGTCGCTTGGAAGTGGTGTGATCATCTCTCCTGATGGCTATATCATCACTAATGACCATGTAATCGATGGCGCGGATAAAATCATCGTAACAATCCCCAATGACCCTAATGAATACACCGCCACGCTTGTAGGCAGCGATAAAGAGGGCGATATTGCTGTGATCCGCATTAGCAAAAATAATCTGCCCTCTATCAAGTTTGGCGATAGTGCTGATGTCAAAATCGGGGATATTGTCTTTGCTATCGGGAATCCATTTGGCGTGGGAGAGAGCGTTACGCAAGGTATAGTCTCAGCGACAAACAAAAATATCCAAGTCAATACTTATGAAAACTTTATCCAAACAGATGCCTCCATAAACCCGGGGAATTCTGGCGGTGCGTTGGTGGATTCTAGGGGTGTGCTTATTGGTATGAATACCGCTATCCTATCGCGCTCCGGGGGCAATCACGGCATAGGCTTTGCGATCCCTGCAAATATGGTGCGTGAAGTGGCGGACTCACTTGTCAAAAGCGGCAAAATCACGCGCGGCTACCTAGGCGTAGGCACACAGGATATAAGCCAAGATTTGCGCAATAATTATGGCGAGCATAAAGGCGCGGTAGTCATCAGCATTGACCCAAAATCCCCGGCAAAAAATGCAGGGCTACTTGTGTGGGATCTCATCACCGCAGTAGATGGCAAGCCTATCAAAAACGCCGCAGACTTGCGCAATCGCATAGGCTCTATCAAGCCTAATCAAAAAATCACCCTAACAATCTTGCGCGATGGCAAAACGCAAAATATCACAATCACCCTAGCAGAGCGCAAAGATGCAAACGCCAAGCAAGATGAAAAGCTGCCAGAGAGTGCCACAGAATCTAGCGCGCTAAAGGGTATGCGCGTAGAACCTCTAAGCCCGCAAATCCGCCAGCGATATGGGATACCTGATGATATACAAGGCGTGATTGTTACTAATGTCATAGAAAATTCCAAAGCCCAAGACGCGGGCTTTGCCCAAGGCGACATCATCTCCCAAGTTGAAGAAATCGCCATTAAAAGCCCGAGTGATTTCGCCCGTGCGCTCAATAAATACAAAGACAAAAACAAGCGATTTTTGGTGTATTCTAGCCAAGGCGTTAAGACAATCGTAGTCAAATAGCCCTGCTTTAGCCGGGTGATTTTCAAAAGTGGATTCTAGGGGGTTTGATTCTATGGATTACTAAAGAAACTTCGCTTCGCTTGTTTTCTAAAGAAACTTCGCTTCGCTTGTTTTCTAAAGAAGCCACGCTTTGCCACGATTTTGCTGCACAAAATCTCGCAATGACAATAAAAGGGCAAAGACAACGCGTAGCCAAATCCCCACCAAGTAAAGCCAAATCTCTCATAACAACCTAGGGCTTTGCAAACGCAACAGCTCATACACCTTTGCCGTAGCGATCCGCCCCCTAGCCGATCGCTCTAAAAATCCTTGTGCTAGCAAATACGGCTCGATCACATCTTGGATCGTATCTTCATCTTCGCTAATGATAGCTGCGATTGTATTTAGCCCTATGGGCTTTTTGGCTTGTGCGATCGCTTCTAAATAGCGCAAATCCAGCGCATCAAAGCCAAGCTCATTGACCCCTAGCTCTTGCAAGGCTTGCTTGGTGGTCTCTAGGCTGATTGTCTCCTCATCTTTCACATCGGCAAAATCGCGGATCCTGCGCAGTAGTCGCAGGGCGATCCTAGGCGTGCCACGCGAGCGGCTAGCGATCTCTATGCTAGCAGAGTCTTCTATGCCTTTTTCAAGCTTTTTTGCCGCTTTTTTGATGATTTGTGCTAGCTCATCTGTGCTATAAAACTGCAAGCGAAAGTCCATACCAAAGCGATCGCGCAAGGGGTGAGAGAGCATACCAGCCCTAGTTGTCGCGCCAATGAGCATAAAGCGCGGCAAGTCGATTTTGATGGTCTGTGCCGCTGGTCCAGAGCCTGTGATAATATCGAGCCGAAAGTCCTCCATAGCAGGATAGAGCATTTCCTCGATAGCGGGGCTTAGGCGGTGGATCTCATCGATAAACAAAATCTCCCCATCTTGCAAATTAGTAAGCAATGCGGCTAGATCGCCTGCTCGCTCGATCATCGGCGCGGCAGAGACCTTTATAGGGGCATTCATTTCATTGGCGATAATGTGGCTTAAGGTCGTCTTGCCAAGTCCGGGCGGTCCAAAGAGCAGGGTGTGCATAAGGCATTCGCCGCGTTTTTTCGCGCCTAAGATGGCTATTTCTAGGTTTTTTTTCACCTGTTCTTGCCCGATATAATCCCCCCAGATACTTGGTCTTAGTGAGATTTCATTACGCTCTTCAAAGCTGATTTTCTCCACGCCTACGACACGGGCTTGCTTATCATCATCGTGGGTAAAATCTAGCGAGATTTTTTCCATATATCCTAGCTCCTTACACTCCCAGCACTTCTCTAGTAGCTCTCTTGCTCGCTAGGGAAGCTGCCCTTGCGCACATCGCTAGCATACTCACGCACCGCCTGCTTGATAAGCTCTGCCCCCTGTAAATATCGGCGCACAAACTTCGGCGATATATCACTGCAAAGCCCCAGCATATCGCTCCATACCAAAATCTGCCCATCGCACGCCGCCCCAGAGCCTATGCCTATGGTGGGAATCTGCACGCTTTGTGTGATGGTGGTAGCACAAGGCGCGATAATGCCCTCTAATAGCAGCCCAAACGCCCCTGCTTGCTCAAATGCTAAAGCGGATTCTAGTAGCTCTTTGCTCTGCGTCTCATCTCTGCCTTTAATCTTATAGCCGCCTTCTGCCTTGATATATTGAGGCATAAGCCCGATATGGGGCATTATGGCTATGCCTTCATCAATAAGAGCTTCGATGATATGAAGCTTTGTGCGTGTAACTTCAAGCTTTAAGGCATCAACTTGCGTGGCTTTGATGAGTTTGGTGGCATTGCGCAGTGCGCTATCTCTTGTAGTATAGCTGCCAAAGGGCATATCAGCTATGAGAAATGAGCTTTTTGCCTTGCGGCAGACTGCTTGGGCGTGGTAGATGATATGCTCTAGCTTTAGGCTTGTGGTATCGCTACACCCGCCAAAGCTCATATTTAAGCTATCGCCTATCAAAATCACATCAACTTCGCCATCAAATATCCCGGCAAAGAGTGCGTCATACGCGGTTATGGCGGTGATTTTTTCTACGCCTTTTTTGTTTTGTAGGGCTTTTAGGGTGAGCTTTTTGCTTGACATAGTGATCCTTATGTAGCGAGATATTTTAAACTTCCTATAACTTTGATAAACCTATAATACAGCGCGTTTGACTAGGGGATTATAACATACAAGGGCTTTGATGAGAGATAAGAGTTATGCCAAGGGGGCGTGTAGTTTGGGCTTACAAGTAGGGGGCAGGGCGTTGCTTTTGTATAGGCGTATGGCAAGAGGGGCTATCTTGCTAGCAATTTCTGCCTGCCTTTGCCAAGCTAGCCAGATAGCCCCCTATCTTGATCCAGACAAGCCCCTTGACTATGACAATCTTGACCTTTCTTACTATCCATATATCATCGCCTATAATGCCACCACAGATGAAGAGATCATCGATCTAGTCAATAGCCTTGAAGCCTCTAATCAAAAAACAGGCGTGTTTATCGGGCTTTATGGGGGCTGGATCTTTCACAATGCCACAAATGACCCCGCCTACCTCTCGGGCAATGCCTATGCCTATGGGGCAAAAGTGGGGTATCAAAGCTTCTATCCCTCTTTGTATGATAGGCTCTCTATCCCCAATATCGTAGGCAGTAGAATCTATGTGCAGTATCTAGGTAGCAATGCCAAGGAGCTTAGTTATGCGGATATTGGCTTTAGCGGAGTTGGAGTGAGTGCGGATATTTTGGTGGATTTGCCTGTGGCAAAGGGGCTAGAATCTGGCGCGATTATGGGGCTAGGGCTATTTAGTATGGCGTATGATAATAAGCCTGATTCTAGCCTTGGTGGGGTGATCAACCTAGGCTTTGATGTTGTGATAGCGACAAAACATCGCACAGAAGCAGAGATAAAATTCATCATCAATGACAAGCTAGATTGGTTTGGGGCGGCGACTATGGTGGGGTATAGCTATGTGTTTTAGGGTGGCAGTTCTTTTGATTTTACACGCTTTGTTTGTGTGGAATTTGGCTTTGGGTAGTCATTCCGCAGATTTTGGGGATTTGGATGCAGCCGCAGACTCTAGCTCTGCCCCCAAAACAAGTGAAGCGGTGCAAGGCGCAAGCACGCAAGCAGGTTTCTTTAGAACTCCTAGAATCCTTGAAGAAGACAATCAGGGCGGTTTTGAAAAATCCGCCGAAAATAAAAAAGTGGATTCTAGTAACAACATAAAAGCAAAGGACTCTAGGATTTTGGAGCTAGAATCGGGGTTTTTCAAGCCGCGTAAGGAGATAAGACTTGGGCGTCTATCGAGCGGCGAAGAAATCCACGATTCTAGCCCAAAACCAGCGACAGCGGTGCAAGGCGAAGCCGCAGCAGGTTTCTTTAGAAAAGCCGAATCCAGCACAGATTCCAGCAAGCAGCTCTACTTCTTGCGCGCTCAATACTACCACCACCTAAAATCCCAAGCCCGCACGCTAGAAAACCGCGCTAGAAATGGCGCGTTTGTGGGCGTAATCCTTGGGGCTAGCAATATGGACATCACACTGCAAAGACTCGGCAGACCCTATCCAGCTGCAATCAATCCCTTTGTGCTAGGGGCAAGTGGGGGCTATATGCACTTTATCGACTCTGCGCCTATGGGGATCCGTGTCTATGGGCAATACCTTGCCGCGTGGAATTCTTCAAACAATATCCAAGATAGCATTACAATGCAGCTTTTTAGCTTCAATCTTGATGTGTTTGGGGATTTGGCGATCACTGATGATGGATATTATCTAGGGGCATACGCTGGTGTAGGCGGAGGGCTAGCGATATTTGATCAAAGGCTAGAAAATGTGTATAGAAACCACCAAATCATCGTAGGCAGTGTGCTAAATGCTGGGATTTCTGCGACTTTGGCATATCATCATCGCCTAGAAGCTGGCGTGAAGCTCCCACCAAGTGTCATCAATGATAATTTTGCCTTTAGGCTTATGTATCTTGTAAGCTATCAGTATCTTTTCTAAGTAGGCGTGTATGTGTATCAATCAAGCACTTAAAATCTTATCTCTAAATGGCTTTCTAGCTTTTATGGCATTATCGCAATGCTATGGGCTAAGTGCGGCTGAAGGCTTAAGTAATGATGAATTGCTGCTTGATGAAAAAAGCTTTGCGACTTTGGAGAATAGGCGCGTTGATGTGATAGAGATTTTGCGCGCACAGGAGCGATCACTGCAGGGCAAAAGCACGCAGGAAAAAATCAAGCATTATGAGAAGCTTTTACGCGCTAATGGCATCACACCAGAGCCTATGCCCTATAAGTCTGGAGACTATATACAAGCGCGCTTCCCACACGCAGATCCTAGCAAAAAGGCGGATTTAAGCAGGTATTACACAAGTGCGGATAAAAAGAGCGGAGCCTTTGCTAGCGTTATGCTAGGGACTAGCACACTTACGCAACGCTACCAAGATGGGCTGTATAACAAAACAAACAATGTCCCCAAAGATGAAGCAGGCTTTGTCTGCACTGATACAGATAAAAGTGGCTGCAAAATTAGCGGGATATTTCACAATGGCGAGCAGGGGATTGATTTTGTCTCTAATCTTTTTGCCTTTGGTGGGGGCTTTGGGTATCAAAGGTTTTTTAACCCATTTTTAGGCACTAGGCTCTATGGCGATGGGCTGCTTAGTGCTGGGACAGAGCGCATAGGCGAAGAGGCGGTGGGGAGCTTTTACTATGTGCTTGGGGGTATGAATGTCGATGTGCTAGCGGAGCTGCCCTTTAGTATCTTTGGCACTCTTGGGGAAAATCGTGTGCTAAAGGATATGGCAGTGGGCTTGTATGGGGGACTAAGCATAGGCGTGCTGCTGTTTTTTGACCAAGCTAATGAGAATCTAGCTAAATATACCAATGGACTTACTAGCAAAGATGTGTTGTGGAATTATTTATTGCAAGTGGATTATGGCTTCAATCTTGGGGCGAGCTTTTCCCTCACTTCGCGCTATAAGCTTGATTTTGGCGCGAAAATCCCTATGAGTGCGGTGGGGCTGCCTAGTGAGCTGCGACTAGGGCTAGAATCCACAGCTAGCTACTCTAATGGAGAATCTATCGTGTCTAAAGATATTGTGATCACGCGCACGCCATTTTGGTATGCAAGCTTTATTATGCTTTTTTAGCTGTGTTATAATGCGCGGAATTTGGCGATATGGAGCGTGTGTTGATGAATAAAAAAGTCGCATATATAGCGATGATATGGGCGATTATCACAAACACACAAGCACAAGTGGATTCTAGGAATGTCGCTGATTTTGCTACCGCAAAAAAAGTGGATTCTAGGATTTTTCATAACAATGCTATTTTTACTCCCACAAACACTATGGATTGCCACGATTTTGCTACCGCAAAATCTCGCAATGACGGAAAAATAGCTTTTTTAGAAAAAGTGGATTCTAGCAATGAAGCTTTTTTATCGTCATTGCGAGCCTTGCGCCAGCAAGGCGTGGCAAAGCAAGGCGAAGCCGCAGCTTCTTTAGTAATCCACAAAAGCATCACACAAAAAACGCACGCCCTAGAATCCACTTTTGAAAGTCTCACCACAAAAACGCAAAAAGTGGATTCTAGCAAGCAAGCCCAAAGTTTAAACAAGTCGCAGGCGGCAGGATTTTGCAACAAAAACGCAAGGGCTCAAAGCGTGTTTGATGAAAACGCCGCAGGCGGCAGGATTTTTGACACAAACGCACAAACGCAAAAAGTGGATTCTAGGGGTAACGCCAAAAGTGTAAAAACGCCGCAGGCGGCAGGATTTTCTAAAGAAACATCGGCTAACGCCGAGCGGTATCCCTTGTTTTGCGATGATTTTGTGGGTTGCGCGCGGCGAGCGGTGGGCGCAGGGATTTACCTTAGCGGTAATGAGCAAGCCCACCGCGCAGACTCCCGCAAAAGCGCGCAAAAGCCAACGCCAAACACAAACAAGCTAGAGTTTATCATCTCCTACACCGCCCAAACCCACGATGGCATAATCACCGGCGAGCGATATAGTGTCGCTGATCCCATCACGCTAAAAGCTCGCACGCTCAAAATCGCCTACACCTGCTCGCTTAATACCCCCATAAACGACCTAATCACCGATGATGAAAGCTATGCCATTAAATATATTTTGACCCATTACCAAGAAGAAGTGCTTGAGTGCCTACGCAAAGGGCGGGCGAGCGTGCGGCACGATGGACTTACAAGCCAAAATACGCGCGTGCTGGATTCTACTACCTTTGCATTCCCGCCGCAGCGGATTTTGGCGCATTTGGATAATCGCTATCTAATCATAGAAGTGCTAAAGGAGTGAGATGAAAATCGCAATCGTAGAAGATGACATCAATATGCGAAAAAGCCTAGAGCTGTTTTTCGCCGAGCATAAGGACTTGCGTGTAGTAACTTTCCGCAGTCCCAAAGACGCGCTAAAAGAGCTGGACTCTAGCTATCAGCTTGTGATCACGGATTTAAATATGCCACATATGAATGGGCTAGAGTTTTTAAAGCAGCTTAATAATCGCTATGAAATGATTGTTATCACCGGCAATGCCACGCTGCATTCTGCGATCGATTCTATACGGCTAGGGGTGAAAGACTTTTTCCAAAAGCCCTTTGAGCCAGAGCTTTTGCTTGAGGCAATCTATCGCAGTAAAAAGGTGCTAGAGTTTCAGCAAACCCACACCAAAACCACCTCCAAAGCAAGTGCTACAATCAACCGCCAAAGCCCCTTTGTCGCTACAAGCAAATCACTAGAATCCATACAAGCCCAAGTGCTAAAAGCCGCGCCCACGGATTCTAGTATTTTGCTTATGGGGGCTTCAGGTGTAGGCAAGGAAGTCTTCGCGCGCTTTATCCACGAGAACTCCACTAGGAGCAAAAAGCCCTTTATCGCTATCAATATGGCAGCAATCCCTGAGCATTTACTAGAATCCGAGCTTTTTGGCTATGAGAAAGGCGCATTTACTGATGCCATAGCGACAAAGCAGGGGCTATTTGAGCTAGCAGATGGCGGGACACTCTTTTTAGATGAGATAGGGGAGATGCCTATAATGCTCCAAGCAAAGCTCTTGCGAGCAATCCAAGAAAAAGAAGCCACAAGACTAGGCGGATCGAAGCCCATAAGCTTTGATGTGCGCTTTATCTCCGCGACTAATGCGAATTTAGAGCAAAAAATCGCGCAAAAAGCTTTCCGTGAAGATCTTTTCTACCGCTTGCAGACAATCCCCGTGCAAATCCCCCCGCTAAAAGAGCGGCAAGAAGAGATCCTCCCCATAGCCCAATGGAAGCTTGATCTAGTCCTAGCCCAATACAACCTCCCGCCAAAGACTTTCACCAAAGAAGCCACACAAGCCTTGCTAGAATATGAGTGGCACGGCAATATTAGAGAGCTGCTCTCTGTGGTGGAGCGAGCCGCGATCCTTAGCGATGAGGCAATCACGCCAAAGGATCTTTTCTTAGATTCTCGTAAGGCACGCGATGAGAGAGAGCCTAGCAAGATAGAAGCATTAGAAAAGCAGCTTTTAGAAGAAGTGCTGCACGATAGCCACAATGACATAGCAAAAGCAAGCAAGATTCTAGGGATGAGTGAAGAGATTTTGCAGTATAAGCTTGCCAAATACGATATACGCAATCCTAAGTGATATTTTTAGTGAAAAATAATGGATTGTGTGCTAGTATCGCGCTTTTTGCATTACTACATACATACGCGTGTGCGATCGCGCGACCACAACAGCCAGCAAGATTAGAGAGATTAGGAAGATAATGAGTGAGATTATAGGATTTAGACAAGAAGGCGGAGAGATCATCGATCTACAAAGTATCGCCCTAGAGCGCGGAGAGTCGCTAGCTACACTGCGAGAAAAGCTACAAAAGCATTCCATTGATACAAGCGCGTATGGGGAGGCGATCCACTTTGATAATTCTGCTCCGGCACTTGCGATTATCCGCCACTCTTGTGCGCATTTGCTAGCCCAAGCGATCAAGCAGCTTTACCCTGATGCGAAGTTTTTCGTAGGACCGGTGGTTGAGGAGGGATTCTACTACGACTTTAAGACAAGCAGCAAAATCGGCGAAGAAGACTTAGAGAAAATCCAAGCGCGTATGAAAGAGCTAGCAAAATCTGGTGATATGATAGAAAAGTCTGTGATAAGCCGCACCCAAGCACAAGAGCGATTTAAAGATGATGAGCTAAAGTGTGCGGTGATGAGCAACATAGTGGGCGATAGCTTTGGGCTGTATGCGCAAGGGGACTTTGTCGATCTATGCCGCGGACCGCATTTGCCTAGCACGAAGCTCTTGCATAGCTTTACGCTCACTAAGCTTGCAGGGGCGTATTTGGGCGGCGATGAGAGTGCGGAGATGCTTGTTAGAATCTATGGCATAGCCTTTGCGGATAAAGAGAGTTTAAAGAGCTATCTCCACCAACTAGAAGAAGCCAAAAAGCGCGACCATAGAAAGCTAGGGCAGGAAATGGGGCTTTTTACCTTTGATGAGCAGCTAGGAGCTGGGCTGCCTATATGGCTGCCAGCAGGGGCAAGATTGCGCAGGCGCATAGAAGAGCTGCTGACTCGTGCGCTTATTATGCGAGAGTATGAGCCTGTGAGGGCACCAGAGATTTTGAAAAGCGAAGTATGGAAAATCAGCGGGCATTATGACAACTATAAAGAAAATATGTATTTCACAAGCATTGATGATGTGGAGTATGGCATAAAGCCGATGAACTGCGTGGGGCATATCAAAGTCTATCAGCATAGCAAGCGAAGTTATAGAGAGCTACCGCTTAGATTTTATGAATATGGCGTGGTGCATAGACACGAGAAAAGCGGCGTGCTGCACGGGCTTTTGCGTGTGAGAGAATTTACCCAAGATGATGCGCATATTTTCTGTATGCCAAGCCAGATAGAAGCAGAGGTGCATAGTATTTTGGATTTTACGCGCAAGATTATGGGGGCATTTGGCTTTAGCTATGAAATGGAGCTATCCACACGCCCGGAGAAATCTATCGGTGATGATGCGGTGTGGGAGATCGCTACAAATGCCCTGCGATCCGCGCTAGAATCCAGCCAGATCCCTTATAATGTCGATGAAGGTGGCGGGGCGTTTTATGGACCTAAGATTGATATTAAAATCACTGATGCTATCGGGCGCAAATGGCAGTGTGGGACGATCCAAGTGGATATGAATCTGCCCAATCGCTTTTGCCTTGAATATATTGATGAAAACAACCAAGCCAAGCAGCCTGTAATGCTACATCGCGCGATTTTGGGGAGCTTTGAGCGATTTTGCGCGATTTTGTGTGAACATTTTGGCGGGGAATTTCCCTTTGCTATCGCGCCTACGCAAGTGGTGATTATACCCATTTCTAGCGAGCAGCAAGACTACGCACGCCATATCCAGCTAGCCCTGCGACACATAGGCGTGTATGCGGAGATTAGCGATAAAAATGAGACCCTTAGCAAGCGCGTGCGCACTGCAGAGAAACAGCGCGTGCCGATGATTGCTATCATCGGGGCAAAGGAAGTGGAATCCAAAATGCTTGCAGTGCGAGATAGGCGAGCAAAAGAGCAGAGCAATATGACAGAAGGAGAGTTTATAGCAATGATAGAATCCAAAAAAGAAGAGGTGAGCTTTTGAGCAAAGAAGAAGTTTTGCTAAATGAAAATATCCGTTTTAGCGAGGTGCGCTGCATTGATGATGATGGCTCCACTTATGGGATCATTTCAGCTAGTGAAGCAAGAGGGTTTGCAAGGGAGAAAGGCTTAGATCTAGTGTGTATCTCGCCTACTGCCAAGCCCCCTGTGTGCAAGATTATGGACTATGGCAAATACCGCTACCAGCTAGAAAAGAAGCAAAAAGAAGCCAAGAAAAAGCAAAAGCAAATTGACATTAAAGAAATCAAGCTCTCCGCCCAAATCGCGCAAAATGACATCAACTACAAGGTCAAGCACGCTAAAGAATTTATCGCAAGTGGCAAGCATGTGCGATTCAAAGTCGTGCTAAAGGGCAGGGAGACAAGCGACCCGCAGCTTGGTGTAGCGGTGCTTAATCGTGTCCTAGCAATGATGGAGGAAGTCGCCCAGCCAGAGAAAGAGCCAAAGACAGAAGGACGCTTTGTAAGCTGGCTGTTTGTGCCTAAGCGGTAGGCTAAGGTGGTAAGAGCAAAGTGGATTCTAGGGGGGGCGATTCAGTCTTGGGTGAGCGATTCACGCCATTGAAAAAATTTAGGGCAGTCATTACCGCTAAGGTAACTCCCGCCCAAAATTTGTAAAAAACACTCACAGCCCCACCGCAACCCTTAGAATCGTGTTGAAGTAAAACAAGCTTTTGAAAAAGTGGATTCTAGGAAAAACGATTCTAAGAGTTGCGGTGGGGCTGTGGTAGCTTTGCGGCTTATGGTAAAGGTTAGCGAACTTAGCGTTCGTGCCTTTGCCATAAGCCGCAACACTGCCGCATTGCCCACCCAAGACTGAATCGCCTACCCCCTAGAATCCACTTTTCAAAGGATAGATATGCAAAAGATTGTCATAACAATCAATGGTATGTCTTGCGCTTCTTGTGCGAATTCCATTATAAAAACCCTCAAAGCAAAGCAGCTTCTCAATGACATACACATCAATCTAATCACCAAAACCGCCACGCTCACCCTAGATGAGAGCCACTCGCTAGAGGCAATTTTCTCCGCGATTAAAAAGCTAGGCTATGAGCCAGAATCTAGCCCATCTAGTCCATTTATCCCTGCAAGCAATGCCGCAAAACCCCTTGCCACATCGCCGCTTACGCCATATAAGCCAAGCATTTCTCCCCCAGCACAAGGGCGTCCTAGCCAGTCAAGCCAGAGCTTCCACACTAGGGATAAAGTGGATTCTAGCCCCGCGACAATGCTACAACCAACGCAAGAAAATGCAAGCAAGACAAGCACCAATCCCAGCCAAAGGATTTTTCTAACGCCAAAAATACAAGAACTAATGCATCTTGCCACCAATTTTATCCACAAAAAACGCGTGCTACTAAGCGGACTCATCGCCCTTGCAATCCTCTATCTCTCTATGTCGCCTATGGTGTTTGATACAGCACTTATCGCACCATTTAATGATATGCGTGTAAATTTCTTTGCCCAGCTCTTTTTAGCCCTTAGTAGTATGCATTTGGGGCGGGAGTATTATTTCAAGGGTTTTAGGGCGTTGTTTGCCAAAGCCCCTACAATGGACTCACTCATCGCCCTAAGCACCACCGCCTCGCTTGTGTATAGCGTGTATAATGCCCTGCTAGGACATACGCATTGGTATTTTGAGAGTATTTGTGTGATTGTGTTTTTTGTGCTATTTGGGAAAGGCTTAGAGCAAAATGCCAAAGATACGACCGCCGCGGTGATCCGCACGCTACTTTTGCGCAATCTCTCTCAAGTGATCCGCCTAGAATCCAGCTCCCAAACATCAATCCCACCCCAAGCCATACGCATAGGCGATAGGCTGCAGATTCTCCCCGCCCAGACAATCCCAGCAGATGGGATTATTACGCAAGGATCTTGCGCGCTTGATGAGTCTATGCTAAGTGGCGAGGTGCTACCTGTGGAAAAGAGCGTAGGGCAAAGGGTCTATGCAGGGAGTATCAATACTAATCGCGCCTTTATTATGCAGGCTACTAGCACCAGCGAGCAAAGCACGCTTAGTGCGCTAAGCGCGCTTGTGCAAGAAGCCCTTGTGTCAAAGCCAGCACTTGCTAGGCTAGCAGATATAATCGCAAGCTATTTTGTCCCAGCAGTGATTGCCATAGCGTTTGGGGCGTTTTTGTTGTGGTGGGCGATTATGGGGGTGGATTTTGGCTTTGGCGTGTGTATAGCTGTGCTTGTGATCTCCTGCCCTTGTGCGCTTGGGCTTGCCACGCCTATGGCAGTGATGATAGGCACAGCCCTTGCTAATAAACAAGGGGTTTTCATCAGGCAGGCTCAAAGCTTTGAGAATCTAGGCAGGGTCAGTGATGTGGTGTTTGACAAGACAGGCACGCTTACTAATGCGGCTTTAGAGGTGGTGGAGATTAGCAGCATAAGCGAGCTAGATCAAGCAGAGATCCTAGCCATAAGCGCAGGAGTCGAGCAAGGCAGTGAGCATATCATCGCCAAAGCGATCTTGCAAGAAGCCAAAAAGCAGGGCATTAGCCCAAGGGATTGCGGCGAGTTTAGGGCATTTGCGGGCTATGGCATAGAGGCTAGAGACACACAAGGGATCACCTATGTGCTTGGGGCAAAAGAGCTATTGCAAGGCGCGGTGGATTCTAGCCTAGATAAAGAATGCGCGTATATCCAAGTCTTTTTGGGGCAAAGGGTGGATTCTCGCTATAAGATCCTAGGCTCTATCACACTGCAAGATACTCTAAAAAGCGGTGCGCAAGAGATGATAGAAGCCCTAAAGGCTAAGGGCATAACCCCCCATATCCTAAGCGGCGATAGTGCTGCTAATACCGCGCATATAGCACGCAAGCTTGGTATCACGCACTATAAAGCCCACGCCAAGCCCGCAGATAAGCTTGCTTATATCAAGGCGTTGCAAGATAAAGGCAGAGTCGTGCTAATGGCAGGCGATGGGGTCAATGATGTAGGCGCGCTTGCTGCAGCAGATGTCTCACTAAGCTTCGCGCACGCAAGCGATGTGAGCAAAAATACCGCTGATATTATCATCTATCACAATGACATATCGCGCGTGCTTTATGTGATGAGACTTGCGCATAAGGTTATGCAAAATATCAAGGAGAATCTAGCCTTCGCCTTTGTGTATAACTGCCTTTGCATACCCATTGCGTGTGGGGTGCTCTACTATCCAGCCCAGATTTTGCTAAACCCTATGCTAGCGGCTTTTGCGATGAGTGCTAGCAGTGTTTGTGTGGTGCTAAATAGCCAGCGGCTATGGCGGTTTAAATCCTAAGGTGGATTCTAGCAATGCCCATTTTCTGTCATTGCGAGACACTGCACCAGCAGTGGCGCGGCAATCCATAAAGAAAAGCACACTAGAATCCACTTTTTGAAAATGGATTACTAAAGAAGCTACGCTTTACCACGCTAACAAGTCGGCTCACAATGACAAGAGATATTTCGCCTTTGGCTCAATATGACAATGTTAAAAAGTGGATTCTAGCAATGCCCATTTTTCACAAGCCAGCCTCTCTCCGTCATCGCGAGCCTTGCGCTAGCAAGGCGTGGCGATCCATAAAACAACCCTAGAATCTAATTTTGAAAAAGTGGATTCTAGTGTGAAAGTGGATCGCCACGATTTTGCTACCGCCAAATCTTGTAATGACAGAGAGCTTCATCGGCTCGCAAGTGAGAGAAAAGGCGATATGTGTGGAGCTAGATTCTCATAGATTCTAAGCTAAAGTGTGCAAGAGTGGCTAGAATCTGGTCTTTTGGTATATCATCGCGCAGGGTAAAATCCCCTATGCCTTTAGGTAGCACGAAGCAAAGTGTGTTGTTGTGAGATTTTTTATCTAGGAAAAAGGCTTGATAAAATGCCTCTATATCGCTGATAGGATAAGCCTCATCAAGCCCTAGTCGCCTAAGCACTCTTTCTATGCGCTTTGCCTGTGTCTCTTGCAAAAGCCCTAGTCGCAGGGCTAAATCATTTGCCATAGTCATACCTATCGCCACGGCTTGTCCGTGCAAGAAGCGTTTATAGTGGGTTTGCATCTCAATAATATGCGCAAAAGTGTGTCCATAATTAAGCGCGGCGCGGATACCGCTCTCTCTCTCATCTTGCTCGACCACGCGAGCTTTGATCGCTATGGACTTTTGGATAAAGGGCAGCAACACGCTAGGATCTAGCATATCATCTTGGCTGGATTCTAGGGCTTCAAAGCCTAGCTTATCAAAGCACACAAGCACCTTTACCACCTCTGCTAGCCCAGCTCTAATCTCGCGTGCAGGGAGTGTGCGCAAAAACTCTTTATCGATATATACCGCACTAGGCTGGTGGAAAAGCCCTACGAGGTTTTTGCCATAGGCATTATTGATCCCGCATTTACCGCCCACAGAGGCATCGACTTGTGCGAGCAGGGTCGTGGGGATTGACACATAGCTAATCTCTCGCTCAAAAATCCCACTAGCAAAGCCCACCATATCGCTTATCACGCCACCTCCAAGGGCTATCATTAGCGATTTTCTATCTAGGCGATTGGCAAAAGCACATTGCAAAATCTGCTCGATACTCTGCATATTTTTATGCTCTTCGCCATCAGGGACAATGCAGACAAAGACTTCTTGCGCGCGGATTTTGGGCAGGATTTTGTGGAGATAGAGTCCTGCTATTTTTGGGTTGCTCACAACTAGGGCTTTGCTTTTTGCCGTGATGAAAGCGCGATCATTGTGCAAAAAGTCTTCGATGATGACAGGATAAGTCGCAGAAGGTGCTGTAATGGTAAGTGTAGGCATACGCTTCCTTGGGAGTAAGATGATAGGGATTGTAGTATATTTGGCTTAAGAGATGGTTAGATCTAGGGGTGCGATCCATAGATCTAGCCTTAGAATCCAATAGAATCCAAGCAGCCCCAAATCCTAGAATCCACTTTTTGACAAGGATTTAGCTTGCGGGCTAGAATCGTGGATTTCATCGCCTAGCTCACGCGATAGACGCTCTAGTCTTATCTCCTTGCGCGACTTGAAAAACCCCGATTCTATCTCCACGATCCTAGAATCCCAAGGTGGCGTTGGAAAACAAGTTGGAAAACAAAACAGCCGCGACCCCCTAGAATCCACTTTTGAAAACAATAAGCACAAAAACACAAAAGCGGATTCTGGTGTAGGGAGTGGATCGCCACGCTTTGTCTTGCGCCAAAGCTCGCGATGACGGAAAAACGCGGCAAGTCAAAAGTGGATTCTAGGAAAACGATTCTAAGCATTGTGGTGCTAAAATCCACTTTTCGACAATTCTAAGCAAGTCGCACAGGATTCTAGGATTTCTAAAGAAACCTGCGAGCTCACGCAAGCAGGTTTCTTTAGAAAAGCTGAATCCACACACAAAATCTTTTGAAAGGATACAAATGACTCGTAGAGACTTTATCAATGGTATGGCAGTAGCCGTAGTCGCTGGAATGACACCGCTAGAGATTCTAGCAAGAGATGCTAAAAAGCCCTACTATCCCCCACTTTGGCAGAATCTTGTAGGCAGCGATGATGATAGCTACTTTTTCGCACACGCCTTGCGCGATGGCGAGCAATATGACTTTAGCGCACTGCCTATACAAGAGCAGTATGATTTGGTGGTCGTAGGAGCTGGGATCAGCGGACTTAGTGCGGCGTGCTTGTTCCACGATACGCACAAAGGCGCAAAAAGCTTGATACTCGATAATCACAAAGACTTCGGCGGACACGCTAGGCGCAATGAGTTTGCCACACCTTATGGGCAGATCTTGACCTATGGTGGCAGCGAGTCGCTACAATCGCCAAAATCTCTTTATAGCAAAAAGGTCGTGGCGTTTCTAGCTAGCCTAAATATCGATATAGACGCTTTAGCAAAGTGCTTTAATCAAGACTTCTACCCAGATTTAGGGCTTAGTCGGGGTGTGTTTTTTAGCAAAAAGGACTTTGGAGCAAGCAAGCTTGTAAGCGGCGATCCTCGCGTGGTGATTGATGATAGCATTAGAAAAGAGCGCAATAATGCTAGGAGCTTTGCGGAGTTTATTGGGGATTTTCCTATGCCTAAGGCTGATAGAGACGCGCTTTTAGAGCTTTTTACCACGCCTAAAGACTATCTACAAGGCTTAAGCAGCAAGCAAAAGCGCGACTACCTAGCCCACACAAGCTATAAGCAATTCTTGCAAGAGAGAGTCAAGCTCTCTCCGCTGGCTCTAAGCTTTTTTGATGGTGTGAGTGATGATTTTATGGCATTAGGGATTGATATGATCTCTTGCGAATTGGCACAAGAGTGTGCTTTGCCGGGATTTGCTGCTACAAACTCTGCGAATGAAGTCTTTGAAGAGCCCTATATCCACCATTTCCCCGATGGCAATGCCTCTATCACGCGCTTAATGGTAAAGAAGCTTATCCCCCATATCGCAGCGTGTGGCAACACACCAGAAGAAGTGCTACTAGCTCAATTTGATTATAGCAAGCTTGATTTAGAGCAAAATATGAGTAGGATCCGCCTGCAAAGCACCGCGCTTGATGTGCGTAATGTCGCAGGAGGAGTGGAGATAGTCTATGGATCTATGCAGGATAAAAAGCTGCATAAAATCTTTGCCAAAAAGGTCATTATGGCAAACTACAATGCGATGATCCCCTATATTGTCAAAGAGCTGCAAGATGGGCAAAAAAGCGCGCTATCTCAATGTGTCAAAACCTCTCTTATTTATACAAAAGTCCTGCTCTCTCAATGGGAGTGCTTCACAAAGCTTGGCATACACGATATTTACGCGCCAAAATCTTTCTATGTCAATACCAAGCTTGATTATCCCGTAGATATGGGCGCATACAAGCACCCACGCGATCCCAAAAAGCCTATATGCCTGCATTTGATCGGCTCTCCCTTACGGCTTAATCCTACAGAGCTTGACACTACGCAGCTTACTGCTAGAGATCTCTCGCGCCTGACACGCCACGCCCTTTTAGAGACGCCATTTTCTACCCTAGAGCAAATGACCCTTTCGCACTTGCAAGAGATGCTTGGCGGGGCTGGATTTAGAAAAAGCGATGTGCTAGGTATCACGCTTAATCGCTGGGGGCATTGCTATGCGTATAATTACAACTCGCTTTTTGACACGCCAAAACAAAGCAAAGCCACGATAAAAGCCGCGCGTAAAGTCTGCGGCAATATCGCCATTGCTAATTCTGATGCCAATTGGGAAGCATTTTTACAAGATGCCATAGAGCAGGCGATGAGAGCTTTGGGGGATTTGGGCTTAAGCTAGATTAGCAAGCGATCTAATTTTGGCGTTGGCTTTTCTCAAAGAAACCTTGAAGAAGACAATCAAGGCAGTTTAGAAAATCGCCCCTTTAATCAAACCCCCTAGAATCCACTTTTGAAAACAATGCCAACGATATGCAAAAAGTGGATTCTAGTAATGACTATTCTGCTAGCGCAGAATATGGATCGCCACGCCTTGCTAGCGCAAAGCTCGCGATGACAATTTGGGGCATTTCCCTAGAATCCTCGTTTTGATTGTGGATTACTAAAGAAGCGCGGCTTCGCCTTGCTTTGCCACGCGGTGCAAGCACCGCTCGCAATGACAGAAGTGGTGCTTTCATCGGCTCGCAATGACAGAAAAAGGGCTTCTTCAAAAAGCCTATTTTACTTCACACGATTCTAAGGGTTGCGGTGGGGCTGTGGTTGTTTTACGCTATTTTTAGGGCAGAGCAAGACTAGAGGTCTGCGGTTGTCCTAAAAATAGCGTAATCAATCGCATTGCTCGCCCAAAACTGAATCGCCCACCCCCCTAGAATCCACTTTTTACACTTTGCTGAATTAGGATTCTAAGATTGTGGTGCTAGAATCGTGGCTTTCTAAAGAAACATCGGCTATCGCCGAGCGGTGTCCCTTGTTTTCAAGGCGGAGGCGAAGGGATTTATCTAGGCGATAATGAGCAAGCCTCCGCCGCAGAATCCACGATTCTAGCCCGCAAGCTGAATCCCTAGAATCCATTTTTTATGCTTAATGCGATCCTATAGGGATAAGCATCTGCGGATGCTTATGAAGCAACAAGGAGAGTCGCTCCGCCTTGGTAGAAAAAAGCGCGAAAAGCCTTGTTTTAGCGATACATTCTTCAAAGGGTAGGAAATGCAGCACAGGCTCGGTCAAGTCTTGCAGGTAGAAAATGGGATTTTTGCTCGTGGTTTTGGTGATTAGCACCTTTTTGCCAAAGCTTCTGCCTAGGGCTTCATAGTCTTTGATAATGGCATCTTGATGCACACCATCTGGCTCAAAATCATACACTTGTATATCAGTCTTTGTCTGGATAGCGATGTCAAAAATCACGCTTGAGATATTCTCCCCTGCGTTCATCTCTTCATTGGTGATGACTAGGCATTGCTTGCAGTCTGTTAGGCAAAGGGCAGCGGTTTTTAGCACAGGGGTTGCGGTGCGATAGAGTGCTTTGCGGTGCGATCGCTTGGCAAAAAGCTCTGTCCCTACGATGATAAGCCCGATTTTTCTCGTGCGATCTTTTTCAAGCCTATCAATGAAGCTCGCATTGCTATAATCAAATTTGAGCGCGATACTAGAATCCTGCTTGCAAAGCTCCTTGATCTCATAGATTGTGGCAAAGTCCGCTGGATTTAGCACGATGACAAAGAGCTTTGTCGAGCGGATAAGACTATGGAAGTAGATAGCCTGCGTGATGTCGCGCAAAATCGCGCTAGAATCTTGGGCTAGCATATCCACATAGACATAAATATCGCGCCCAAAGGGTGAGGGGAACTGCCCTATATCAGACTTGATTTGCTTATAAATATTTCTTAGTGTCTTTGGATCGCCTGCGACAAGCACGACATCTTGAGGCTGTATCACTAGAGAAAAGGTGCTTAGAAGAAATGCATTATTGCGGTAGATCCCCACGATTTTATAATTTTTCTGCTGGATAGAGCCGATATGCCGATAGGCAAACACACTCCCAAATGGTACGCCCACCTCCATAATCTCCCCCTGCCCTAGCCCAAAACCACGCGGGATAATGGGCACATTAGGCAGCCTTGAGATAAACTGCCCTGCGATGATCTTGGCATCATCAAGAAATATCGCGTGATCATCGCGCTGCAAGCTCTCATCGCTCACGCTAGAGAGCGTAACTATACGCGCTTCTTTGCAGATTTTGCGCGTGATTGCAAAGACCGCGCGCGCTTGATCTCTATCTTCCATAATCACAAACACATCGCTAAGATCTAGGCTTCTGTGCTCATCAAACACCTGTGTAAGGTGGTATTCTGAAGTGGGATCAAAATGATGAAAGCTAAAGGAGCTTGGGAATTTCTCTGGGATCATTGCAGAGTCTTTAACAATGACAATATAGAGATTATTACTAAAATACTTTTCTAGCACGGAGTCAAGAAACACCTTGCCGACAACGCTATCAAGCACAAGCACGACTTTTTTCACATCATTTCCTTACATTAGGCTAAGTGGGATTTGTGGCGGCATTATACCAAAGCCAAAATCCCAAGCCTAGAATCCACTTCGCGCTTGTAGTGTAGCCTAAGCCATAAGCACATCTTGGCAGATCGTAAGGAATGCTATTTGCTAGTATTAGCATAAATACGCCTATAAGGATAGATTATGAAATACTCTTATCACATTGCCCTAGCCTTAGTGGGGCTATTTGTAGCAAGTATGTTTAGCGCGTGCTACAAGCCTCCAAAACTCACCCAAAATGCCATAAATGTCAAAATCTATCGCGGTAAATCATCGCTCAAAGACTGCGTGTATATCACAGAGACTTCAGGGGTTGTCAATACCAAAGGCTATGGTATAAAGCTCCTTGCCGCCATAGCCGGCGCGGAAAATGACCTGCGCAACAAAGCCGTGCGCTTTGGGGGCAATGCCGCTCTTGTGCTACACACAGAGTCGCGCTATCTAGGGGCGGACTATCAGTTTAAAATGGGGCTGGCAAATGACAATACCGCCAACAAAATCGATGAATACATCATCTACGCCGAAGTGTATCGCTGCAGGCTCTAGTGGGTGCGTGGGCAAGCGTTAGATTTTCTATGGCATTATTGCGCTTTACAGCCAAAGACAAGCCAAAGACAAAGGAAGCAAATGAAAAAGACACACATATATATCGCCGCTTTTATGGCGTTTCTAGGGATAATCTATGCCGCCCCAAGCGATGCCACCACCGCGAAAAATCTCCTAGAGTCCAAAACCAAGCGCACCCTAGAGGTCGTAAGCTTCACCCCCTTAGAATCCAGCAATCTCTTCTTGCTCACTATCCAAGATAAAACAAATGGCTACAAAACTCTCCTTATAAGCGATGAGAAGCAGCAAAACCTAGTGGTAGCAAGCGCGTTTTTTAGCAGCAATGAAGCAGCGATGAAGCGCGTGCAGCAGGAGCTAAACGCCATAAGCAGCCATAATTTCAAAGCCCAGAACTCCGCCAAGCTTAATGAGCTTTTTGCCTCTATCCCCACAGACTATGCCATAACCATAACCGGCGCGAATACAAAAAAGCTCTACATCATCTCAGACCCTATGTGTAGCCACTGCCAAGAAGAGCTAGCACACATAGAAGAGCGGCTTAAAACCCACACGATTGTCATAGTCCCGATAGGGCTGCTAGGGCAGGACTCTCTCTACAAAGCAGCAGATATTATCAGGCAAATCCCTTCTGCCAAGACGCCTAAAGACCAGATCCAAACCTTGCGCAAAATCTATGCACGCACCTATGAGCCTACAAACCCACCCGCTAATGACAAAGCATATAGCCAAGTGCTACGCATAACAAGTAGCATTAGAGAATCAGGGCTTGTAGAGGGCGTGCCATTTATCTATGAGCCTTTGCGCTAGAATCCACTTTTGATACTTTGACTAAGGAGCAATGATGAAAAAGCCCACACATAGCACAAACTCATCACCACGCAAATCGCCACATAGGAAAATCGCGGATTTTGCGATGGTAGGCAGCAGCAGCGCGCTTGTGCTAGTCGCTCTGCTAGGCTGCGATAATCCTAGAGAGCAAGACTTTGTATCAAGCAATCAAACATCAAATAGCCAAACCCCAAGCCAAGCCATCAAGCAAGGGGCGTTTGTCATCGTAGAAGAGCAGCTAGATGGCAGCTACAAAGTCCTAGAAGAATACCCCAGTGCCACCACGCGCGTGGTCGTGCGCGACAAATCTGGGGCGGAGCGGATTTTAAGCGATGAGGAAGTCGATGAGCTTATCAAAAAAGAAGCCGCACGCGTGGAGAATGGCACAAGCGAGCTACTAGCCCCAGCAGCAGGGGGTGCAGGCGAGCAAAGTGGCAGCGGAGGGCTAGGGCTAGGAGGGGCGATCCTAGCAAGCGCAGCAGGCGCACTGCTAGGAAGCTACATCGGCAACAAGCTTTTTAACAACCCAAACTACCAGCAAAACAAGCAGCGCAACTACAAATCCCCCCAAGCCTATGAGCGCAGCGCAAATAACTTCAAGCAAGGTGCTACAAACTCCCCAAGAGCAGGGGCTACGCCAAGTAATGCAAAAGGTGGATTCTACCAAAACAACGCCGCCCAAAACACCGCCAAAGGCGCGGCAAGCCCAAGAAGCACGCAAAGTGGCTTTGGCAGCTAGCAAGCCGCTAGAATCCAGCAATCGCAATAGTAAAGGAGAGCAGAATCTATGCTGCAATGCTTTGTTATAAACCTTGCCCGCTCCCTTGATCGCAGGGCAAGTATGGAGGCACATATCGCCGCGCTTTTTGCCAAAGAGCCGCATTTGCAAGAAAAGCTTAACTTCACATTTTTCCAAGCTATAACGCCTAAAGACATTAGAGAAAATGGCTTTATCACGCGCTATTGTCCATTTTGGGCTGGGGTGTATAAGGCTAGGGCGGTGCGAGAGACAGAGCTAGCGTGCTTTGCCTCACACTACGCGCTGTGGCAAAAATGCGTAGAGCTAGGAGAAGGGATCATCGTGCTAGAAGATGATATACGCTTTTGCGCTGGCTTTGGGGAGGGCGTGCTCTCAATCGCGCAAAGCCCCTATGAGTATGTCCGCCTAGCGTGGCGGACTTGGCATACAATGTATCTTATCCAAGAGCGTTTCGCCCTAGCTCCTAAGCTTATGCTTGGCGCTTCTGGCTACTACATCTCCCCAAGTGGCGCGGCAAAGCTCATCAAAAGCGCGGAAAAAATCTTTGTCGCAGTGGATTATTATATGAGCTTTTCTTACTTGCATAATGTCGCTGAAATGCTCTACCTCCCGCATATCGCAGAGATTAGCGAGCTAGATGAGCGATCCACCATAGGCAAGCCAGAGCACCAGCCAAAGGATAAGGGCTTTTACTATCGCTTTGTGCTGCTGCGCGAGCTGCATAGACTCTACCGCGATGTGCGTATGTGGCTCTTTGCCCAAAAATCTTTGCGCGCGTGCAAGCTCCTTGCCAAAGGGCAGTAGCGGTGCGAGAAGTAAATGGCGCGCTGATCCACTCAAGCAGCATAATCGATGAAGATGTAGCAATCGGTGCAGGCAGCAAGATCTGGCATTTTTGCCATATTTTGCGCGGCAGCGTGATAGGGCGTGATTGTGTCATCGGGCAGGGGTGCTGTATCGGCGCGAATGTCTCTATCGGCAGTGGCTGTAAAATCCAAAATAATGTCAGTATCTATGAAGGTGTGCGGCTGTGCGATGAAGTCTTTGTGGGTCCAAGTGTAGTATTTACCAATGTTTTGACCCCACGCGCTTTCATCAATCGCAAGAGTGAGTTTCTCCCCACACTCTTGCACAAAGGCTGCTCCATAGGCGCAAATGCCACGATACTTTGCGGTATAGAAATAGGCGAGTTCGCGCTCATTGGCGCAGGGAGTGTGGTGCTAGAATCTGTGCCAAGCTACGCGCTTATGGTGGGCAACCCTGCTAGGCTTATCGGCTTTGTGGATAGATCTGGGGCTAGGCTTAGGTTTGATGAGGGGGGCTTTGCTAGGAGCATTTATGATGGGAGGGAGTATATATTAGAAAATGGTGTCGTGCGTGAGATCTAAGAAAAGGGATTCGGTTTTGGGTAATCATAGCGGCGATTTTGTGGATTTTAGGACAACCGCAGACTCTTGCTCTGCCCTAAAATCCACAAAAAGCACCACTAGCAATACCGCAAAGCGAAGCTTCTTTAGAAAACAAGCGACAGCGGTGCAAGGCGGGGGCACGCAAGCAGGTTTCTTTAGAATTCCTAGAATCCTAGAAGAAGAAAAACAAGCTGAAAATAAAAAAACTACCGATATTCAAAAAGTGGATTCTAGCAAGCAAGCCTTTTTATCGTCATTGCGAGCTTTGCGAAGCAAAGCGTGGCAATCCATACAAACAAAGACACAATCCCTAGAATCCACTTTTTCACACAACACACAAAAAATACAGAAATTACAAAAAGTGGATTCTAGGATTTTTCATAACACCGCTATTTTTGCTAACGCAAAAAAAATGGATTGCCACGATTTTGCTAACGCAAAATCTCGCAATGACGGAAATCGTGTTTTTGATACCACGCCGCAAGATGAAAAAACAGAAAGTGTGTTTGATAAAAAGCCGCAGGCGGAAGGATTTTGCGATGATTTTGGGGGTTTTCAAGGCGGGGGCGAAGGGATTTACCTTGAGTGGTAATGAGCAAGCCCCCGCCGCAGAATCCCTCAAAAGCACTCAAAAGCCAACGCCCCGCACCATAGCTATCATCGGTCTTGGCTATGTGGGGCTACCCCTAGCCCTAACCTTTGGCAGACAATACCCCACCATAGGCTTTGATATAAACCCCACACGCATAAACGAGCTACAACAAAAGCTAGATTCTAGCGGTGAATGCACTTTGCAAGACTTCTTGCAAGCCCCTTTAGCACACTTTAGCAATGATCCAAAGCACCTAGCACAAGCCACTATCTATCTCATCGCCGTCCCCACGCCTATCACCCACGATAAGCTCCCAGATCTCTCCTACCTGCAAAGCGCGTGCGAGCTTGTAGGCTCTGTGCTAAAGGTGGGGGATATTGTCGTGTTTGAATCCACCACCTACCCCACTTGCACGCGCACCTTTTGTGTGCCGCTGCTAGAATCCACTAGCAATTTAGAGCTTAATCGCGACTTTTTTGTGGGCTACTCGCCAGAGCGTATCAATCCAGCCGATAAAGCGCACCGCCTAAGCCAAGTGGTGAAAATCACTTCAGGCTCCACTCCAGAATCTGCTGCCATAATCGACAAGCTCTATGCGAGCGTGATCCCTGCTGGCACACATTGTGTCTCTAGTATCGAGGTAGCCGAAGCGAGCAAAGCCCTAGAAAACGCCCAGCGCGACATCAATATCGCCTTTATGAATGAAGCGTATATGCTCTTTGATACACTTGGGCTTGATATGGCAGAGATTTTGCAAGCAGCACGCAGCAAGTGGAATTTCCTGCCGTTTTATCCCGGGCTTGTGGGGGGGCATTGCATTAGTGTCGATCCTTACTACCTCTCCTATATCGCCGAGCTTAAGGGCTTTATGCCGCAGATTATCACAAGCAGCAGGCAGACTAATGAAGCAATGCCGTGCTTCATCGCTAGCAAGTTTGCCAAGCAGCTAGAATCCGCTGGGATTGAGCTTCAAGGTGCTAGGGTGCTTGTCGTGGGCTTTGCCTTTAAAAAAGATTGCAAAGATATGCGCAATACCTTAGTGCCAAATTTATGCGATGAGCTAGGGGGGTTGGGCTTAGAAGTAGAAGTGATAGACTCTCTTATAGACAAGGAGCAAGCAAGGCTAGAGTATGGCATTAGCGTGCTAGAATCTAGCCAGCTTCTAGCACATAGCTATGATGGCGTGCTGTGCAATGTGATCCATAGCTGCGATAGCGCGATAGATTTTCAACGCTTTTGCAAAATCAACGGAGTCTTTATGTCTATCTCCCTTGACAAGGCATAAGTTTTTCCCTAAAATACGCGTTTTACTTCACGCATTCCGGATTAGCTCAGCGGTAGAGTAGGCGGCTGTTAACCGCTTGGTCGCAGGTTCGAATCCTGCATCCGGAGCCACTTCTTTCTATTTATTCTACTCGTTTAAGTAATTTATGATACATTTATACAACTTAGATTTCTACTTACACAAGGACATACTATGAAAAGTAACGCCCCACATATCATAATACTAGGTGCTGGATATGCAAGCCTTGCTTGTATTGCTAATTTGCCAAAATCTATCTACAACACTGCAAGATGGACGCTTATCACAAAAGAGTCTGCACATTATGAAAGTGTCTTGCTGCACGAAGTAGTAAGTGGCTATAAAGATAGAGAAATTTTGCACCCCTTGCAAGATATTATCCCCAAAGACATAGCGATCGTGCAAGATTGCGTGCAGACAATCAACGCAAGCGATAAAAGTATCATTTGCGATAATGGCACATACCACTATGATGTGCTAGTCATTGGGCTAGGGTTTGCTAGCGATAGCTTTGGCATAAAGGGTGTGAGTGAGTATGCTCTGCCACTTACTAGCTACCACCAAGCCAAAGCAATCCGCACTAGGATAGAAGAAAATCTTCACGCCTATATACGCACTAATGATGAGCGGTATCTGCGCTTTGTGGTGTGTGGCGGGGGATTTAGCGGGTGCGAGCTTGTGGCGACACTTGCCCAAGAGATCCCACGCCAAGCCAAAAAGCTAGGGATACAAAAGGCGATAGAATGCGTGTGTATAGAAGCCCTAGATACAGTGCTGCCGATGTTTGCGCCCAAGCTAGCCCAAAAGGGGCGTAAATATTTAGAGAAGTTAGGGGTCAATGTGCGCACCTCTAGCAAGATCTTATCCGTGCAAGAAAATGGCGTGCAAATCGCACTCCCTAGCACAAATCAAGAACAAAAAGAGCCGCAAACAGAGCTAATCGAGTCATTTTGCGTGATATGGACTGCGGGCGTGCAGGGCAATCTTGTCATCGCTAATTCCTTTGCCACGCCAAAATCTAAGCTTGTAATCACCCCTTACCTCCACCCCAAATCTCTCTCCACAGAAGAAGCCCCAGAATCTAGCACGCCTATTGATATGGATTCTATCTTTGTGCTTGGGGATTGCGGGGCATTGCTTGATGAAAAGACCCAGCGGTTCTATCCGCCTACTGCCCAGCTAGCCCAGCAGCAAGGGGTCTATCTAGCAAGCATTTTGCCAGCATATCTACAACAATACGCTGCTAAAGACTCTGCTAAAGTGGATTCTAGCAGGCACGCTAGCGAGCAAATCCCGCCCTTTGCCTATGAGCCACAAGGCACGATCTGCTCACTTGGCTCTTGCTATGGTATAGGAGAAATCGCGGGCAAAAGCTTTTCTGGGTTTATTGCCATAGCACTCAAACGCGCCGTAGAGTGGCGTTGGCGTAGGAGTATCCGCAAAAGGCGTTAGTCAATCTAGCACACGATGTGGCAATGCGCCTATACATATCGCTTAGATCTTAAGGCTAGGTTGGCTTATAAGTGGGGGAATCAAGTTTTAGAGAAGTGGGGGTGATTGATCCTACCGCTTGTGCGATAGGATTCTTAAGATTATAGGGCGGCTTTTGCCTGCTGGACAATCGCGCCAAATGCTTGGGGGTCATTCATCGCCATATCAGCCAAGATCTTTCTGTCAAGCTTGATATTTGCACGCTTTAGCCCATAGATAAACTTAGAGTAGCTTATATCATTGATTCTACACGCTGCATTTATGCGCACAATCCATAAGCTTCTAAAATCTCGTTTTTTCTGCTTCCTATCTCGAAACGCATAGCACAAACTTCGCTCTAATTGCTCCTTTGCCTTGCGGAAATGCTTCCTGCGTCCGCTGTAAAATCCACGGGCTAGCTTTAGGACTTTTTTGTGTCTTCTGCGTCTGACAACGCCTGTTTTAACTCTCATTTTTTCTCCTTGACCTAGTATGTAGGTGTAGCTCTTGCTAATCTTTCCCTAAAATAGGGGGACTTCAACTTATGCTTGACACAAAAGACTCTTCACAGAATCCATATTTGCACTATGCACGAAATGCGGGGATTTTAGCCGTGCTTTACGCTTTGGCGATTTCTTTGTCAAGATATGACTGCGAAACGCCGACCCACGCTTGATAAGATTTTTCTTACACTTAAAGCGTTTGGCTGCCCCACGATTTGTTTTCATCTTTGGCATTGTCGTCTCCTTTCATAAGATATACCGCGCTTAAGTCTTAGACTTTTAAGCGACAAAATAAGCGCGGATTCTAACACGATTTTTCTAAAAACTTCTTTATAGCTTGGGCTAAAACTTGACTAAAACTTCTTACTATTCACATCATCTAAAATCTTTGTCGCCACATCATCGAGTGCGGTGCTTATATCGCGTGAATGATTGGCGATTTTTACATTTTGCTGCGTGATACCCTCTAATTGTGAAATGGTGTCATTGATTTGCGTTACACCTTCTGCTTGTTCTTTGATAGACTCTGCCATATCGTTGATGCTCTGCACCAAAAGATTTGTATTTGCTTCAATTTCACCCAAACTTCTTTGTGTGCGTTCGGCAAGTTTTCTTACCTCATCAGCAACGACTGCAAAACCTCTGCCGTGCTCTCCTGCCCTTGCAGCTTCAATAGCGGCATTCAAAGCCAAAAGATTTGTTTGATCGGCTATATCGCGTATGATACCGATGACATTTTTAATATCCTCACTTTGTGCGATGACTTCATTTGTGCGATCGCTCACGCTTTGCATAGATTGAGCTATTTCTTCTGTGAGCGTGGCGGTTTGTGCGAGTGATGAGCTTTGCGTATTTGCACTCTCTGTAAGCTCAAGCACCGAAGATTCTAGCTCTTTTGACTTAGCTTCAAGCTCGTTTGCATAGCTTTTAGAGACTGAAAGCATACTCACCATAGAATCTCCCAAGCTATTTATCGCACTCTCAAGCCCTCTAGGATTTTCTATCCTGTCGGTAAAGTCATTATTTTTATAAGCTTCAAACACTCTTGCGGGATTTTTGAGATTCTCGCCCACAAGATTTAAAAGCGTGTGCGACATTTGATTTATCGCATCTTTTAGCTCATTGATTTGTGGATTTAGGCTTGTATTTTCTATCACAGAGCCAAATCGCCCCTCTTTTGCCTCCGCTACGACACCTAGCACATCACGCACAAGATTAGAATCTTTTTTGAGTCCTTCTTGTGTGCGTTTGACATTCTCATCAATCGCCTTTGCCATACGCCCAATTTCATCTTTAGAATCTAGCGGGATAGAGTCCATCTGCTTGCTCTCGTGATTAAGGTAGGCAAAAAAGGCAAAGACATTATGCTGTAAGCTTAGAATCCCGCGCAAATGCGTGCTATAAAACAGCCACATCAATGGGAAAAAGATCAGCAAAAATGCCACCATAGAAATAGCGATATTGTTATAGATCGTTTGAGAAATATTCCCTAGAATCCCTTGCGAAGTGGCGTGGGTGTAAATATCTAGCGTATCAATATACACCCCTGTTGAAATCCAAATATCCTTCGTATTTGGGATAAGCTTGGCATAGGCGACTTTCTGCGCATCGACAAACCCGCCCTGTGGCAAAGGCTTAGAAAATATGTAATACACAAATTTACCCTTTTGACTCGTGTCTTTAGAGATCTCAAAAAGCTCTCGTATGTAATATACGCCATTGGGGTCTTTAGCGTCCCAATACGACACGCCAATCATATCTTTGCGGTTTGGGTGTGCGACGGTTATGCCCTTTTGAAAGGCGAAGTAGTAGCCAGACTTGTCGTCTTCAAAGTTGAATTTATCAATGGCTTTTGCGATGATGGCGATTTGATCCTTTTCATCAAGCCCTTTTACAAGCTCACCTAGCGAGCTTGCCATAGAATCTGTGCCGAGCTTGATTTTTGCCTTAATCTCTTGCTCTAGCATTGCGATAATTTGCTCTTGCGTATGCTTGGAGAACTTCGTCTCTCCTAAGATCGTTAGCACCAAAAATATGACAAATGCCACGCCAAAGCCGACAATCAAGGTGAAAAACTTTGATTTAAGTGAAAGGTTTTTATAAAACTTCATAGCCATTCCTTCAAGCAGGGTAGTAAATAGCACTGCAAAAAAGGTAGCATAAAATCCAAGCAAATCAAGCAAAATCTACCCCCGGCCTTAGGCTATGTGTAGATAGTAAGCAAAGAGCAAGGATTAGGAGCGTTTGAGATAGATTCTAGTGCTTTAGCACATTTGCGCTATAATCCCAGCTACCACCACTTCAAGGAGTAGCAATGCCAAGAGATGCCAACGGAAGCCCGCTAGATTCTGGCGATAGCGTAACTATCACTAAAGACCTTAAAGTAAAAGGCGTTTCAAGCACGATAAAGCGCGGCACTATGGTGAAAAATATCCGCTTAAATGGTAATGATGATGAGATAGAAGCCAAGCTCCCAAAGCTTGGCACCATTGTGATAAAGACCTGCTTTGTCAAAAAGGCATAGCATAAATGGCAAAAAAGTCCTACCTCATTGATACTTCTATCATACTTGATGACCCAGAAAACATCATCTATCTCTACGACAACGCCAAAAACACCCTATGTATAAGCGATGTCGTGCTAGAAGAGCTTGATAAGAAGAAAACCTCACACGAAGTAGGCTTTTTAGCGCGAGAGTTTTTCCGCAATATTGGGGACTTTGATAAGCGCGCCACAAGCAGTGCTAAAGCAAGCAAGCAAGAGCTGCCATTCCCCCCGAAAGAGCAGGACTTTTTATACATAGCCTACTATGAGAGCAAGCAAGGTGCGATCCCCATTACAATCATCTACCGCGCAAGCTACAAAACCAAGCACCTAGAGTATGGGCTAAATGACGCAAGGCTCGCAGAAATCGCCAAAGACTATGGGCTCACTCTACTCACCAATGATATAGCACTAAAAATCCGCACTAAAGCAAGCGGGCTTAATGCCCAATCTCTCTTCCGCGATCGCGTGGAAAACCCCAGTGAAATCAACTTCTGGCATAGCTTCTTGCTCCATAAAGACGCGCCTTTAGCCCAGCTTGAGAAAACAAAGGCATTTAAAACACTAAAAGAGTGGAGTCTAATCCATATCGATGAGCAAGATAATACCGATAGCTCGCTCTATCTCACGGGGAAAAAACGCTTTGGCATAAAGCTGCAAGGTCGCTTTGAAGAATGGGATTTAGATACAATGATAGATGAAGCTGCTCCCTATGTAACGCCCATAAATTTAGATCAAAAAATGCTCTTTTGCCTGCTCACCCACCCGCATAATGTCGCCACCATAGCCACAGGCTCAACAGGCTCTGGCAAGACACTTATCGCCCTCCAAGCAGGGCTAGAGCTACTGAAGCAAGAAGTAGTTGATGGCATTATCTACCTGCGCAACACCATCACCGCTAATGACAAAGAAGCGGAGCTTGGATTCCGCAAGGGTGATGAAGACCAAAAGCTAGGCTACTTTATGTATCCCTTGTATAGCGCGATCAACTTCATCATCGACTCCTTGCGCTCTAGCTCGCTAAAGAGCTACCTTGAATACCGCGGCAATGTCAATACAATCCACAAAGAAGATGCCACGGAATATTTTTTAAAAAAGCACAATATCCAAGTCGTTGATATTGCGCACGCTAGGGGGATCACTATCCGCAAGAAGTTTGTGATATTTGATGAAGTGCAAAATGCCTCAAACGCCACGATCAAGCTCATTGGCACAAGGCTTGGAGATGATAGCAGGATCGTGTTTCTAGGGGATTGGGCGCAGATTGACCACCCATATCTAAGCAAGTTTCGCAACGGCGCCGTAAGCCTACTGCAAAAAGCCCTAGCCACAGACATCATCGCTGGAATCCAGCTGCGCCAGACGATCCGCAGCTCCATAGCCCAGTGGTTTGGGGAAAGCTTTTAGGCTAGTATAAGAGCGTGCAAAAACTCGCGCTTTTTGCTAAAATCACAGAGCAACTCCCACTTTTCAAGGTCAATAATGATAGATATAAAACTTTTACTACACGATTTTGATAGTGTAGCCCTAGCCCTTAGCAAGAAGCAGGTAGATCCTAGTAGCTTGCAAGCTCTAAGTGCCTTAGCCACTAAGCTTAAGCACGCCAAGCAGTCCCTAGAATCTCTCCAAGAGCTGCAAAACAAAAACTCCAAGCTCTTTGGCGCGCAAAAGGCGCAAAAAGTGGATTCTAGTGTGCTAGAGCCTTTGCGCCAAGAGCTAGAAGCAAATAAGCAAAATATCGCCCGTGAGCAAGAAGTCGTGCGAGCCTTGCAAGAAGAGCTAGAATCTAGCCTTGCCACTATCCCTAATCTCCCGGATTCTCACACGCCAGAAGGCGCAGATGAGAGTGCAAATATCGAGCTTAAGCGCATTCTTACCCCTAGGGAGTTTGACTTCACTCCTAAGGAGCATTTTGAGCTAGCAGAGCAAAATGGCTGGATTGACTTTGCCGCTGGCGTGAAGCTAGCTAAAAGTCGCTTTTCAGTGCTACGCGGACAAGGTGCGCTACTCTCGCGCGCGCTTATAAACTTTATGATAGATAGCAATCGCAAAGCAGGCTTTGAGCTTGTCAGCACGCCGGTGATTGTCAATAGTGCTATGCTCTTTGGCACGGGGCAGCTGCCAAAATTTGAAGATGATATGTTTAAGATCTGCGGTGAAGAGGATTCTAGGAGTGAGGCACAAAACCTAGAATCCACTTTTGAAAATGCTACAACTCTAAGCGAGCAGCAAAAAGTGGATTCTGGGGAAAACGCCAAAAATGTAAGCGAGCAACCAAAGGATTCTAGGATTTTGGAGATAGAATCGGGGTTTTTCAAGCCGCGCAAGGAGATAAGACTCGAGTGTCTATCGACGCAGTGCGGCGATGAAATCCACGATTCTAGCCCAAAAGCCGAATCCACCAACCAAAAGCCAACACCCAAACCAACCAAAGAAAAGCAAAAAGGACACAGCCTCTACCTCATCTCCACTTCAGAAATCACCCTAACCAATCTCTACAACGACTGCATTATTAGTGCCAAAGATCTGCCTATTTGCCTAACCGCACAAACCCCCTGCTTCCGCAAAGAAGCCGGCAGTGCGGGGCGCGATACAAGGGGCATTATCCGTGAGCATCAATTCGACAAAGTCGAGCTAGTGGCGATCACGCACCCAAGCCAAAGCGATGCTATGCAAGAGTTAATGCTACGCACCGCTAGCAAAATCCTAAGCGATTTAGAGCTGCCTCATCGCTTTATGCGGCTATGTAGTGGGGATTTGGGCTTTAGCGCGAGCAATACCATTGATATAGAAGTCTGGCTACCAGGACAAGGCTGCTACCGCGAGATAAGCTCTGTGAGCAACACGCGCGACTTCCAAGCACGCCGCGCCAAAATCCGCTACAAAGAAAATGGCAAAAATCACTTCGCCCACACGCTTAATGGCTCTTCCCTAGCCGTAGGGCGCACGCTTGTGGCGATTATGGAAAACTATCAGCAAAAAGATGGCTCCATAGCTATCCCCAAAGTCCTAGAACCCTACCTATAACTAGAGCTATATTATGGCAGACATCAATAGTATCCAAGAAGAGCAAGCCCCAGATACAGAGCCTAAAGCAAGCTTAGCTTCTAAGCTGCAAGGTGTGCTTGCCCCTATGCAAGGGCTACTTGACAAGATAGCAGCCATAGATCACCCCTTAGTGCAAAAATTCAAGCAAAACAAAGTCCTGCTATATAGTGTGCTAGGCGGCACGGCGTTATTGATTGTCTTGCTGCTTTTGCTGCTGATTTTAGCACTTATGCCTAGTAAATCCACCAAATCCCCCAAGCAAACCCCCCAAGAGAGTGTAAGCAATGAAATCTCCCAAGAAGAAGTGCATAAACTCCTAGCCACGCCACTGCCAGCCCCAGATGATGAAGCCCAAGATTCTAGTGTCGATAATCTCATCATCAAAGGCAATGTTCTCTATGATCAAGGCTATCGACAAGAAGCCTATGAAGTCTTTCGCAAAATCGCTGACTTTTCGCAATCAATCGCCAATTACAACCTAGGCACAATGGAGCTAAAATCCCAGCTCTATCACGATGCCATTGCTGCATATAATGAAAGTATCCAAACCGGGCAAAATATCTCTGCAAGTGCTATCAACGCGGCAGTAGCGGCGTTTAAAATAGATCGATTTGATCTCTATGGGCATTATGTCAAAGTCGCTAATGACAATTTAAGCGAGATTATCAATGAGCCATTTTATAGCTATGCCTATGCGCTTACCTCCTACTATGAGGATAAATATTTTGAGACCTTAAGCCCCCTGCTTAATCCAAACTCCCTAGAATTTAGTGAGCAAAACCACCGCCTAGCCGCGCATATTTTCACCATCTTTGGCGATGATAGCAATGCCCTAGAGCATTTGCAAGCTGCAGCAAACCCAGAAGACAACAAATCTATGGGGCTACTTTATGCACGCAAAGCAGAATACGCCCAGGCAAAAACACATCTCATACGATTCTTACAAAACCACCCCAATGATGTAGAAGCCCTTATGGCATTGCAAATTGTCGAGCTAAAGCTTGGGAACTATGCCGCGGCTGCATCAAGCCTAGATTCTATCACCTCTGATAAGCGGATCCACGAAATAGCCAAGGTAACCTACCCTATCAAAGTCGTCATCAATCCAGAGCTATTTGATGTAAGCATCGCCCAAAAGACATTTTGGGAGCGCGATTTTGAAAACAAAGACAAAATCGGCTATAAAATGCTTTTTTATTTCGCTCCCTATCGTGTGTTTGATGCCAAGCTTGTTCTAGAAGAAATCACACAAGCAAGTAACTTTGCCCAGCTTAATATCACAGAGGGGAAAAATATCCTTCTGCGCTCTGCGACAACTTCTAAAATCGATAGAGAAATTATCCGCACACTTGTCGCCCTTGAGACCAAAGACTTGCGACAGGCATTGGCATTTTTAAAAAACGCGACAAAATCCAACCCAAACCACGCCATTTTATACTACAACCTAGGGCTAGTGTATGCGCAACTTGGGCAGTATGATGATGCGTATGCGCATTTTATCCGCGCTTATTATCTTGATCAAAACGACTATCTCTCTGGAATCTTTGCGGTGCTTACAGGGCGATTTAGCCATAAAGATACCGAGCGCGTGGTGTTTGATATGGTGCAGTCTTTCCAAGATCACGAGATCCAAGACCACATAGCAAACCCCGCTTGGCACACCTTTGTCGAAAATTTCTTAAACTACCTAAATGACAACCAAATCCAAGAGAGCGATTGGATCGCGCAAGCCAAAATCAAAGAGCCGATTTTCTATGCACTAGAATTTGTCTATGCGCTTAAAAACAAAAACAAGCAAGGTATGCTAGAGAACATCAACGCCCTTAAAGCGATATTTCCAAACGATGTGGTGGTCAATATCCTAGCAGTGCTTACCAAAAACTTTGGCGAGAGCCTGCAAGATATTAGCATTAGTATGTATAATCTCTTCAATACCGATACCCTAGATTTGCGCCCATTGTATTATGGCGGGGCGTTGCCTAGAGAGCTATATGTCTATACGGGATTTATCACAGGCTCCTTGCAAAATCAAGCCCGCATTATACAAAACCACCTTACCGCCAAAGATGACGACCCGCGCGGGGCGTTGCAGACACTTGGGACAATCAATATCTATCAAAAAGACTTTCAAAAAGCCTATACGATTTTTAATATGCTTGTTGATGAGCTGCAAGAAAACGATAGCCACACGCGCTTCCTCACAGCAGTATCTGCCGTAGGGGCAGGGAATTATGGCGATGCGACTCTGCTTTTGCAGCTTGCCAAAATGGAAACCCCCACCGCCTATGAAGCACGCTATGCCCTAGGGCTACTCTATCAAGCAGCCCAAAACTACAAAGCCGCTGCGACAAATTACAACTTCGTATCACTAGCTGACTTTCGCTCGGAGTTTTTTGACTTCCAAATTGATACGCAAAAAATCTATGCCTATGAGCTAGAATCTAACGCCCCGCCAACTAGCGAGCAATAGCCTTGGACACACTACTCTCCCAGCTAAACCAAGCCCAAGCAGAGGCAGCCCAGCATATCGATGGCGCGCTATTGATCCTAGCAGGCGCAGGCAGTGGGAAGACAAAGACTATCACCACGCGTCTAGCCTATCTCATCAAAGTCGTAGGGATCCCGCCCCAATGCACTCTCACACTCACTTTCACCAACAAAGCCGCAAATGAAATGCGCACTAGGGCATTGCAGCTCTTAGGTGCAGAGATCCCGCACCCACCCTTGCTCTGCACTTTTCACCGCTTTGGGCTGCTCTTTTTACGCGAGCATATCCACCACCTAGGGCGTAAGCACGACTTCATTTTGCTTGATAGCGATGATCAAAAGCGCGTTATCAAAAAACTGGATTCTAGCTTTGCCTACTTTAGCCCCGCCCAGATTCTAGGCTATATCTCTAGCTGCAAAAACAAGCTTATCCCTCCCGATCAAGCACGCAAGCAGGCAAAAAGCGAGCATTTCCTAGATCTAAGCAAAGCCTATCAAGCCTATCAGGCATTTTTAGAAGACAACAATATGCTTGATTTTGATGATTTACTGCTAAAGAGCTATGAGATTCTAGCGAGCAATACTGAAATCGCTACAATGATGAGCGAGCGATACCAATATATTATGGTTGATGAATACCAAGATACAAACTTCTTGCAAGTCTCTTTGCTACAAAAGCTCTGCACCACGCATAGCAATCTCTGTGTCGTAGGCGATGATGACCAAAGCATTTATAGCTGGAGAGGGGCGGATATTTCTCATATCTTGCACTTTGCACAAACTTTTGGCGCAAAGACCATCACCCTAGCCCAAAACTACCGCTCCAAAGAGCCGATTTTACGCGCGGCAAACGCCCTTATCGCACACAACACCTCTAGGCTTGGCAAGGAGCTGCATAGCACAAGGGGGCAAGGCGATGAAATTGTGCTACTTAGCAATGATGATGAAGTAGCAGAGGCAAACACCATAGCCAGCCACATTACCACGCTTTTAGCACAGGGCATCGCTCCTACGCAAATCGCCATACTCTTCCGCCTAAATGCGCTCTCTCGCAGTATAGAAGAGGGCTTAAACCGCGCCAAAATCCCCTATAAACTTATCGGCGCGACTAGATTTTATGAACGCGCAGAGATCAAAGATGTGCTAGCATATTTCCGCGTGGTGCTAAATCTTAATGATGATTTCTCTCTCTCACGAATCATCAATGTCCCCAAACGATCCCTTGGCAAAATCGCGCAAGAAAAGATCTTTAGCACTGCTCAATCACATAAACTTAGTGTCTATAAAGCCTACAAGCAAAGGCTACTAGAATCCACTTTATCACACACGCAAAATAAGCAGCTACGCGCTCTTTTTGACACCATAGAACTCCTGCAAGCAAAGCTCCAAGAAAGTGCGCTAGGATTTTTAGACGCCTTTGATGAGAGCTTTGCTTTGCGCTTGCAAACAAGTGCTGATGATATTGATAGGCGGGCAAATATTGAGGAGTTTTATGGTTATTTCCGCGACTTTTTTATGCAAAATCCGCACCAAGGGCTTGATGATTTGCTCTATGAGCTAAGTTTAAGCTCTAGCAGTGATGTAGAAGTGGGCGAGAGTGTGAGCTGTATGAGCGTGCATAGCTCTAAGGGGCTGGAGTTTGACTATGTGTTTATCATAGGCTGTGAAGAAGGATTTTTCCCCCTGCTGCGTGAAGAGGGCGATCTGCAAGAAGAGCGGCGGCTAGGCTATGTAGCAATCACACGCGCTAGGGAAAAGCTCTTTGTCTCACACGCGCATTCGCGATTTTACAAAGGCAAGCGAGAGAGTCTAGCCCCATCGCGCTTCATCAAAGAAGCTAGAATCCACTTTTGTGAAGATAGCTTTGCCAAAGTGGATTCTAGGGACGATTCTAGCGGCGTGGATTCTAGGGGGGCAAAAGTGGATTCTAGTGGTAGCTTTAGCAAGGGCTGTGCAGTGAGTCATAAAATCTTTGGGCTAGGAGTGGTGCAAGAAGTGCGTAGGCAAGGTGGGCAGGAGTATTTACGCATAAATTTTGGCGGGAATATCCGCTTGATCCTTGCTGATTTTGTGCAAAGGGTGTGAGATGCGATTTTTTGTGCTTTTGCTGTGCTTTTGTGTGTGTTTGTGTGCCAAAGACTCTCTTACACACTTCATCGAGCAAAGCTATATGCACGCCTACAAAGACTATGACCTGCACATCACGCAAATCAGCCTACAAATCCCACCTTCAGCCAAAGACCTGCCCGATCTCTCCTGCGCTGCTCCAAATCTCTGCACACTCTCTGCCAATGCCCTTAGCAAATCCAGCGGCACACTCATAGCCAAAATCCACAACGGCACAAGCGTGCTATCTGTGCCTATCGCGTATAATATCGAAGCCGAGCTTACTATCATCAAAACCACGGGGCTTATTAGCACCAATGTCAATATAACCACGCAAAACACCGCCACCACGCGCGCCAAGCTCTCCGCCCTTACAAGCACCAAGCTCCTACCCCAAAGTGCGCTAGGCAAAGTCTCGGCGCGATCGCTCATAGGCTCTGGGGGGCTTATCACGCTAGATAAAGTCAAAGAGCGCGTGCTAGTGCGTAAGGGCGAGATGATCACAGGTATTATCCGCAGTGATAATCTCACCTTGCAAACCCAAGTCCAAGCCTTGCAAAATGGCTCACAAGGCGACATAATCAAAGTCCGCAATCAAAGCACGCAAAAAATCTTGCGCGCACAAATCATTGATGAAAGCACTGCCGAGATTCTCTAGCTTCTATCTGGTCCCCAGAATCCACTTTTTGATAAGGATTCGGCTTTCTAAAGAAACTTTGCTTCGCTTGTTTTGCGCGATAAAGCAGGGAGCTTGCCTTTTGTTTGTGCGATAGACAATCAGTCTTATCTCCGCGCAAAAGGCGGCGCAACCCTGCTTTATCATCGCAAATCCTAGAATCCCAAAGCGGTGATGAAACAAGCCTAAACCCCCTAGAATCCACTTTTTTGCTTTTTTGCGCGTTGTTGTCAAAAGTGGATTCTAGGTTTTGGGCGTTATCGCTAGATTTGGGCTTATGGATTACTAAAGAAGCTGCGGCTTCACCTTGCTTTCTAAAGAAACTGCGCTTCGCTTGTTTTGCCACGCCCTGCCTTGCGGTAGGTCTCGCAATGACAGAAAATGGGCTTTTTCACAAAGCTTGTTTTGCTTCAACACGATTCTAAGAGTTGCGGTGGGGCTTTTGGAGTTTTTTAGGGATTTCTAAAGAAACTGCGCTTCGCTTGTTTTGGGGGCAGAGCTAGACTAGAGATCTGCGGTTGTCTCCAAATCCCTAAAATCTGCGGAATTGCTCACCCAAGACTGAATCGCCTACCCCCTAGAATCCACTTTTTGCACACCTACTTGCGAGCTTTACATTGTAAGTAAGATACTATCCATTGCGCGGAGCAACAAGCAGCGGAGCTATATTAGCTCTACTTGTATCTGCCTAGCTTCTTCATTGCGCAGGGCGATGATTGTTTGATGCACTTGCACGGAAATAGTCGCCTTTTTGGCTGAGGTTTGCAAGATCGTGATGATCACGCCAGCCACTATCCCAAGCGATGCTAAACGCTCTTTGGCTATGCTATCTTCTAGGTTGATTGCCGTAACTTTGTAGCTATGGTTATATGCACAAGCATCAAGATTCATTTTGTCCTCTATAATGATAATGTATATTATTATAGCACTTTTGCGTTACGCTTGTGCTACAATCGCTTCCGCGCCTTTCGCGCTTATTTATACCACAAGGAGTCGCTATGAAATTCTTGGCACAAGCCATTTACCAGCATACTTTAAAGACACAAAGCAGGCTTTGTTTTAGAATCTTGCTGCATTTGCGCAAGTTTTTACTACGCTTTTGTGATCCTGTTATCACCGCTACTTTTAGAGAGCTTAGGCTTACTATGCCCTTTTCTCATACGATCTTTATCAATCAAAAGCTCTATCCGCATTATGATATGCGCTTGCAAGCTATCGCGCAATATATTTGTGCCAAAGATGGCAGGCTTGCTATGATTGATGTAGGGGCAAATATCGGCGATACGGCGGTGCTCTCTCTAAGCGATCAAGCTAGCAATGCTTCATATTTGCTTATAGAAGGAGAGAGGAGCTATGCGGATTTGATTTATACCAATCTCTCACACAATCTCCGCTCTCTCCATAAGCTCCCTAGCCCAGATTCTTATGCTATCTATACGACTAATAGCACACTAGATTCTACGGGGGGGGGGGGGGAGACCATAAACTCTTTTATATTTACACGACATTTTTAGGGCAGAGCGACTCTTGTGAAAAGTATGCGATGAGCTTGCAAGATGGCAGTGGCAAGCTTGTCGCTAGCTCTACTTCATCATCTATCACTACACTAGATCACATTATCCAGCAGACCAACTTCACACCTAATTTCATCAAAATCGATACCGATGGATTTGACTTCAAAGTCCTCCGAGGAGCTAGGGCTACGATTAGCGCATTTATGCCGATTCTTTATTTTGAGTGGAGTTTATCGCATTTGCTCGAGCAAGGAGAATCCCCAACTTCTATATTCCCTATGCTTAGAGACTTGGGCTATGAAAAGCTTGTGATATTTGATAATTTTGGGGACTTGCTATGTGTGCTAGATAGCACTGATGGGCTAAATCTTAGCCTACTTATGGGCTACACAAACACTTCCAAGCAAATCCACTACTACGATGTGCTAGCTATCCATAGGGCTAGCTCTTTTTGCCTGCAAGAGTATTTAAGGATTTATGCAAGCGGGGCTTAAGTGGATTTAAAATTGCTTAAGGCTTCTAAAGCCTAGCTACCAAGGAGCCTTAATGAGCCATTTTGATACCAACCTAGCCGCCCTAGCCAAAGTCGATGCGCTACTATATCTCGCTTTGAAATCTTTCAAGCCCAATCAACACTATGAAGTCTTTATGGATAATGATCCGGCAAACTACAACATCATCGATACCAAAAACACCAAAGCCCTCTACCTCACAAAGCCTATTGATGAGATTATGGAGAGAAATGCCCAGCTCCATAGCTACTCTTACTACCCCTTTTTATACCTCTATGGGCTAGGCAATGGCGTGCTAATCCGCTTGCTCTTTAATGAGCAGCGGCAGCGCATAGTAGTCTTTGAGCCAGAGCTTGAGATCATTTTCATCGTGCTAAATTTGCTTGATTTTTCTAGTGAAATCGCCACGCAAAAGCTGCAAATCATCTACACTAAGCAAATCAGCTATATGGGCGTGGATTCTCTCTTTGATAGCAATAAATACTCCCGCGTATTTGTAAAAACTTATGACCTACTAGTAACCTGCCCATATTATGAGAGCTATCACGATGATATTTTGCGTATCAATGGCTATTTTATCAAAGCCATTGAGCAAGCAGTCGTGAGTGTGGGCAATGACGCTAGGGATTCTGTGGTGGGGATTTATCATCACATAGCCAATCTCCCAGACGCCCTGCGCACCCCAAGCCTAAAGGATCTCGTGCTAGCTTTAAGGGGCAGAGATAGCGCGATCATCATCTCCACAGGTCCTAGCCTGCATAAGCAGCTGCCCTTGCTGAAAAAAGTCGCGCCCTATGCGACATTATTATGCGTGGATGCGAGCTTCCCCATTCTCACAAAGCACGGCATAAAGCCAGATATTGTCCTAAGTCTAGAGCGCGTGCAAGAAAGTGCCAAATTCTACACCGACACGCCTAAGCAAGCACAAAAAGGCGTGGTGTTTGCCCTAACTTCTATCGTGCATAAGCACACCAAACTAGCCCTAAAGGGGGCAAAAGTGTGCTTTAGCTTCCGTCCATTTGGCTATACAAGTCTCTTTGGCTTTGATGAGTATGGGTATTTGGGCATAGGAATGAGTGCGGCAAATATGGCGTATGAGCTAGCGATGCTCGCAGAATTTAAGCAGTGCATATTTATCGGGCAGGATTTGGCGTTTGGCGATGATGGCAGCTCGCATTCTAAAGATGCGATCTATGGCACACAAGAGTCCCAATACAAAAAAGAGGGCATATATGTCCCGCGCTATGGTGGAGAAGGGCAGATAGAGACAAGCAAGATTTGGAAGCTATTTTTACACTTTTTTGAAAAGGACATTGCTAGGACACCACCTAGTATGCAAGTCATCAATGCCACGCAAGGAGGCGCGCGCATAGCTGGCACAAAGGAGCTGCCCTTTACACAAGTGGTAGAATCTATCGTGCAAAAAGCGCAGAAAAAGCCCCCCCTACTGCTAGCCCCACCTAGCCCCAAGCACAGCGCAAAGCTCATCAAGCAAGCCTACAAAAAAGCCCAAGACATCATCAAATACGGCAGCACGCAAAAGCGCAAGATCGAGCGCGTATTTTTGCAGCTAGCTAGAGAGCTAGAGCATATAGAAAAGCTCAATGCCCAAAACAAGCTTGAAAAGATCAATTTCGCCAAGCTTAATGCCCTAAGCGATAAAATCGATGATATTAAAGGGCTTTTTGGCGAGCGGAAATTTACGAGCTACTTTATGGACGCCATACAATCCTACATCTTCCACCAAGAGCTAGACATCGCCAAAGTGCTAGTGCTCTACACTGCCAATGAAGATGAGCTTAAAGCAAAGCAGCTGCAATGGCTCTACTACCATAAATACTGGCTTTTCTCGCTTGCTGGGGGGATAGACTGCGTGATCCACACAACACAAAAAGCCCTTGATGAGTGGAGCAAGCAGGATCTAGCCCTAGCAAGCAGCAAACCCACCAAACGCACAACTCTAAGCTAGAATCCACTTTTGCAGGCAAGGCGTGGATCCAAATCCCCGCAACCCCAATCCTAGAATCCACTTTCTACATCTCTTGTTTTCTTATCTTGTATCCGTGAGCGGATTATCCGCGTATCCACACACCGCGCAAAAGTGGATTCTAGGGGGTTACCTGTTATTTTATGGATTGTCTCGCCTTGCTGTCGCAAGGCTCGCAATGACAAAGTAGGCGACTTTCTCCGTCATCGCGAGCGAGTGAAGCGAGCGTGGCGATCCATAAGAAACACCGCCAAAGTCGCAAAAGTGGATTCTAGGCTAAGATTTTTGAAACGGATTAAGTCCGCCGAGCAGATTAAGGGCTTGGGATTTTTTGCTGTTTTCGACATTTTTGTAGGCATCATTTAGGGCTGAGATTAAGAGAATCTGCAAGGAGTCTTTATCCTCTAGCAAAGAGTCATCGATACTAATATCCACCACCTCCCCTGCGCCATTTATGCTGACACTCACAAGCCCGCCGCCACTCTTAGCCGTGTGGATAGAGTCTTGCGCACTAGATTCTAGCTCTTGCATTTGCTTTTGCATTGTGCTTAGTAGAGATTGTAATTGATTCATATCAAACATTATTGCTCCTTTGGTTGTTGTAGTAAGCGATTATTCTCATCGACAAAGGCGACTCTAGGCGTATGCACTTTTGCCTCCTCTAGCGTCATACTCGCATACGCGATGATGATCACCACATCACCCACGCAAGCAAGCCTAGCTGCCGCGCCATTTAGACACACCACCCCGCTGCCACTCTCCCCTAGCAAGACATAGGTGCTAAGTCTTGTGCCATTATTGACATTGACTACATCAACTTTCATACCTTCAAGCAAGCCCACCGCCTCGCACAACGCCCTATCAATCGTAATGGAGCCTATATAGTTGATATTTGCATCACTCACGCGAGCGCGGTGGATTTTGGCATAGAGCATTTCAAAGTGCATAGACTCTCCTATAATGTATCAATGTAGCCATCTTGTGGCAAGATTAGCGTAATATCGCGCGGTAGATAGAGCAAAATCTTATCGAAAAATATTTTATGACTAAGCATATCCCCACAGATGAAAACCTGCTTGATCGCGTAGTTTTGGCTCATATCTCGCACGAAATTCCCCATAAACTCCGCTAGAGAATCCAGCACGCCAAAGGCTATCATCTCGCGCTCCACGCCTGCAAGCGCGAAGCTCATACAGCTACGCAAGATCCTAGGGTAGTCCAGCTCTATGCCTCCTTGGGGGGCTTTTTTAAGCTTGTAGTCAATGCGCGGACCCTTATCGCGCAAGCATAGCTTGGCATAATTTAGCAAGCTTTCTTTCGCGCAATCATCGCTTGCACCACTCTCACAAAACCCAAGCACTCGCGCAATAATGGCAAATATATCAGTAAGGTTTGTTGAGATTCTAGGGCTAGCCTCTAGCTCTAGCGCACCGAGTGCCCCAAAATGCGCCTGATAGTTTGCTAGTAGCCTATCTGCGCCTTTATACTCGCGCGCTAGAGTCTCTAGCATAGAAGCTTCACTGCTAGCAAAGCGCACGGGCAGGGCTTGCTTGTAGCTTATGCCATCATAGATCCACACCGCGCTAGAATGTGCCATAGAGAGATAGCATACAAGCATAAGGTGGGCGTTTTGCTCGCGCTGTGTTTTGGGCTTTGGCTTTGCCGCGCTTTTGCGGGATTCTGCGGCGGGGGCTTGCTCATTACCGCTTAGGTAAATCCCTTCGCCCCCGCCTTGAAAACCCACAAAATCATCGGCAAATCCTGTCGCCTGCGACTTGTTTAAACTTTGGGCTTGCTTGCTAGAATCCACTTTTTGCGTTTGTGCGTTTTCATCAAAACAAGCAAAGCGATGTTTCTTTAGAAAACAAGGGACACCGCTCGGCGTTAGCCGATGTTTCTTTAGAAAAATCCTGCCGCCTGCGGCGTTTTCATTCTGCGATGTTTTTACACTTTCAGCATTTTTCCTAGAATCCACTTTTTCACTAGCAGCGTTGTTTTCTGTCATTGCGAGACACTGCGTAGCAGTGGCGTGGCAATCCATAGCTTCATTGCTAGAATCCTTTTTTTGGGTTTTTTGTATTTGTTCAGCATTGTTTTCAAAAGTGGATTCTAGGTTTTGTGTTTTTGTTTGTATGGATTGCCGCGCCGACAAGTCGGCTCGCAATGACGATGAAAAAGCTTCATTGCTAGAATCCACTTTTTTACTTTGCGGCTGATTTTGATTTTTGGCGGATTTTTCAAAACCGGCTTGTTTTTCTTCTTCAAGGATTCTAGGAGTTGCGGTGGGGCTGTGGGAGCTTTGCAAACTTTGGGGAAGGTTAGCGACCTTGGTGGTCGTGCCTTTCACAAAGTTTGCAACACTGCCGCATTGCTCACCCAAGACCGAATCCCCATCGCAAAAAGTGGATTCTAGGGGGCGCGGATAATGCTTAGCAACAATGCTAAAAAGATTATGCCTACTCTTGCGCGTGTTGAGATAGATCCCATCGCGTCCGCAGACAATGCTCTCTAGCTTTGGCACACAAAAGCGCGAGCTATACGATAAATCCGCAGGCTTGCGAGCTTTACGGATAAAGACATATTCCACACCTTTAGTGCGAGCAAGAGAGCCTAGCAGCATAAGCATAGGGTCAAAGGCGAGCAAGCACTCTATCTCCACGCGCTCGCTAGAGCCTAGCAGCTCTTCGCGGAAAATATCCTTGGGGCAGAGCTTCATACTAGGCTTCTCCACGCTAGCAAGGCAGGAGAGCTGGGTAGAATCGATACGCATAAAGCTTTGCAACGCCCCCATTTCCCAAAACATTAGCGCGGATTGCTTGGATTTGGCGCGTGATAGCTCATAGCTCCCGCGTGTAGTGGCGATGATAACCGAGCGCGTGAGAAGTGCGTGGGAGAGAGAGTCTAGGAGCGTGTAAAGTGCGTTTGGGGGGATTGTGATCGCGCGAGAGCTTTTGGGGTCTTTAGGATTTGGCGTGTGGATATGGGAGAAAAACTGCTTGCATAAACGCGAAAAGCTAGAATCCTGCTTTTCAAAGCTTTGTATCAGTGCTAGGATGTCGCTTACCATAGGCAGAGGTTTAGCGCAAGCGCGTGCGGCGCGGCAAAAGCGCGGCGATCGGTGGCTAGCCTCATACTCTGGCTCAATGCGATCAAAGATGAAATACATACTTAAAGGCAGGGTGCGTGATAGCTCATCGGCAAAGCCTAGCACACGCGCGGAAAAATCATCTGTGTTTGGTGTTTTGGGTGTTGGTTTGGTTTTGGCGTTAGGCGATGTTTCTTTAGAAATCCTGCCGCCTGCGGTGTTTTTGTCAAACACACTTTTGATCCCTGCATTATTGCTAGAATCCACTTCTGCAAGGATAAAGGCGTATTGATAGGGCGGATTTGTGTCGATAAATTCTTTGGCATAGACTAGATTATGTGCTTTGGCTATGTGTGTTAAGATCGCTTCAAATGGCGCGATATAGGAGCTAGGCTTGCTTGTGTGGAAGATAAAGGCTAGCACGCTAGTAGCCCTTGTAGGAATGATTGGCGATAGCTTGGATAGGAGTAGAATCCACTTTTTTACTCTCAAAGCCTAGCGTGCGTAAATATCGCAGCACCTCTTGCTCTAAGTCATCAAATCGCGCTAGAAGCTGGGCTGATAGCTCAAAAGTCGTATCAGAGCCTATGATATAAGGCACAACACCGATGATATGCAAGGGCGGTAGATCGCCTAGAAGCTCGATCATCTTTAGTGTTTGGAGCATTTCTACCTCGTGCGCACTCCCCGCCCAAGTGATAGTATCAGGGATCGCAGAAAATGGGAAGCTATACACATCGCCGATCGCCGCACCTGCGACATTTATCGTATCAAGCACCAGCACAGAATCATACTCGACAATCATAGGGATAAGAGCTTGGGCGAGCGTGCCGCCATCGACAAACTCTATACTATGCTCTAGTGAGTCAAAGGCGTAATTGACCTTGAGATAATTGCACAAATGCACGCCAATACCCTCATCACCAAAGAGGATATTGCCTATCCCTAGCACCAAAACACGCAAATTTACACTTTCAGCTCGTTTTGATAGCGCACACCGCTGATAATCGCATCTGCCCCACCATTTGGATATTTCACAGAATTCCACACGACAAGATAAATATGCACAGGGATAAAGATCACAAACGCCCAAGTCAATATATGGTGGATCACGCGGACATTAGATAGCCCACCACATAGCACTTCTACCCATTTAAAGCACGCGCCCAGCACGCCACCTAGCCCACTATGATAGACATTGCCATAGAGTGCCACGCCTGTCAAGCACACAAGCAGCGTCAGCACACCAAGTGTGAAGTAAGTGATAAATTGCAGTGGATTATACGCGCCTTCTATATGTGGATGCTTGCCGATAAAGAGATAAGTCTTAATCGAAGCAATCCACACTTTCACATCGATAAACTGCTTAAATGACCGCCGCTCCTCTTTGCTCCCCTCTTTGTCAAAAAAGAAAAGATACACACGGAAGATAGACACTGCGATCAAGATAAACCCTAAAATCAAGTGGATACTGCGGATATATGCTTGGGTAAAAAGCGTAGGCTCAGGGCTTGGAGTCGCGCTCAAAAATGGCATAGCGATATAAAATCCCGTGCCAATAAGCCCAAAAATCGCAAACGCACGCAACCAGTGGAAAATCCTAGTCAGCCCAGAAAACTCCGTATGGGCTTGGAAATCCCTCTTGCCAGAATCTACTGCTTCTCTCATAGTCTCTCCTTATATGCGAGCAAATGAGGGCTTGACTTGATACTCACTAAGCTCCACGCCCTTTGTATCCATAATATGCACCGCACACGCAATACAAGGGTCAAATGAATGGATATGGCGGATAATCTCTAAAGGCTGTGTAATATCCGCTACCTTTGTGCCTATAAGGCTCATTTCATAGGGACCTTTCTTGCCTTGAGAGTCTCTTGGACCGGCATTCCAAGTAGAAGGCACGACCGCTTGATAATTCTCCACCTTGCCGCCTTTGATTCGCACCCAGTGGCTTAGCATACCTCTAGGCACATTGCCGATATATCGCCCCTTGTATTCCTTACTCTCATCAATGCTATAAGGCGCACAAGTGCGTGTATCGACTTTGAGATTCTCCACAAGTGTGTCAAATGCCTTTAGTCCATAATCACACAACACACGCGCTTCAATACATCTCGCCGCTGTTCTACCAAGTGTGGTAAAGAGAGCATCTACCGGCAAGCCTGTTTGCTTTAAAAACTCTTGCGCTACGGGCGTGATGTAGGGATTTTTGGCTGCAAGCCCTACTACGACGGTTGCCAAAGGTCCTACCTCCATAGGCTCGCCATCATAGCGCGGAGATTTGATCCACGAGTATTTGCCATCGTGTTTGAGATTTTTAGTGGGGATTTCCTTGCCATCTGGTCCTATGCTTACTCCATCATCAAAGCCTGTGTAGTCTGGCGTTGTTTGCCCATCATAGGGATGGAGAGCGACTTTATCGGTGTTTTCATACTTATACCAAGAGTTTGTAACTTCTTCGGCGATGAGATTTTCATCTAAATCATAGAGCTTGCTTAAATCGCCATTTTTCACAATCCCTGTGCTATATAAATACTCATTTTCGCCAATTTGCATTTCAGCGTGTGATAGGAAGTTTTTCACTCCGCAGCCTGCTTGTGCCACTGAAGGCTCGCTAGCATACACTTGAGCTGCCATTACAAGATCTGCCCAATATGCGCGATACACGAAGTCTGCTACCATTTCAAATTTACTCTTCCACTCGCCAAGCCTTGTAGGATCTAAAATATCCATAACAGAAGTTACCCCACCTACGGTTAGACTTTGTGGGTGGGGCTGCTTAGCACCAAAGATTGCCATCATTTTTGCCACTTCGCGCTGCACTTCAAGGAGCTTTAGATAGTGCGATAGGACAATGAGATTTTGCTCTGGAGAGAAGCGATAAGTCCTATGCCCCCAATAAGCGTTTTGGAATGGTCCTAGTGCGCCTTGCTGGACAAAGTCTCCTACGCGCTTTTGCACGGCTAGGAGCTCATTTTCTCCAGCGCATAAAGGAATTTTGGCGTATTTGTAGGCTTCTTTTGCAGCTTTTGCTGGGTCGGCTTTTAATGCGCTTGTAATATCACACCAATCAAGTCCGTGTAGCGTATAGAAATGCACAATGTGGTCGTGCAAAAAGAGTGAGATATTCATAAGCGATCGCACCATTTGCGCATTGAGCGGAGGCTTGATACCTAGGGCATCTTCAACAGCAACAATACCGGCTTTATAGTGACTATATGTGCATACACCACAGATCCTTTGCGCGATAAACCCCGCATCTCTAGGATCGCGCCCTACGATGATTTTCTCTAATCCTCTCCACAAAGTCGATGAAGAAAACGCATCGACAATGGTGTTGCTCTCATCAACGATCACTTCTATACGCAAGTGTCCTTCAATCCTTGTGATTGGATCTACAATAATTCGCTTTGTCATTTTCTCTCCTTAATGCGTGCTATTTGGCTTTAGTCATACTTGATACGACTGCGTGCGCGGCGATGCCCACAGCTGTTACAGCAAGCACTGCGGTGCCGATTGTATCTGCCGCTTTATCTGCGCCATAGCCGCTATATGCGGTGTGGAATGGCGTATTCCCCAAGGGTCGCTCAAACGGACTCATCGTATCCCAGAAGTTTGGCTCACTACAGCCAATGCAGCCGTGCCCTGCTTGTATGGGCCAGCTTGTGTGGGAGTTGAAGCGCAGTTTAGAGCAGTTGTTGAAAGTATAGGGACCTTTGCAGCCTACTTTGTATAGGCAGTAGCCTTTTTCAGCGTTGCTATCGCCAAAGGCTTCTACAAACTCACCCGCATCAAAATGCCCTCTACGCTCGCAGAGATCGTGGATCCTATGCCCATACGCCCAAGTAGGTCGCCCAAAGGCATCAATAGGCGGAGTCTTGCCAAACATCACAAAATACAGCACATTGCCTACGATATTTTTCTCACTTGGTGGGCAGCCCGGGACTTTTATCACAGGCTTTGAGATGATTTTATCAAGTGGTTGGGCGTTGGTGGGATTGGGCGCGGCAGCTTGCACACCACCATAGCTAGAGCAAGTCCCAATAGCAAATATCGCCATAGCTCCCTCTGTGGCGTGGCGGCACTCTTGCGCACCTGTGGTGGCATTTGCCCCGATTGTTAGGAAGTATTCGCTACTGCCCTTTGGTATCCCACCTTCTACCATTAAGATATAGTTGCCGTGGTGTTTTTTGATAGCGGATTCTAGGTTTTGTGTCGCTTGGTAGCCTGAGGCTGCCATAATGGTCTCGTGGTATTCAAGGTTTATCATATCAAATATCACAGAATCCACGCTTGGATCCTCTGTGCGTAGCAAGCTCTCGCTGCAGCCGGTGCATTCTGCCATATGCAGCCAGATCACAGGTGTGCGATTAGCGATCTCTGCGGCACGCGCGGTAAGCGGTGCGAAGCTTGCTGGAAGTGAGAGAGCTGCTGTCATCGCCCCCGCCCATTTCATAAAATCACGCCGTGAGATACCCTTACTCTCTAGCTCTGTGATAAGCTCTTTATCGCCATTGTGCGCGGGGAGCTTCTCTATCCTATCAAGCCTAGTGGAGACCTCTGCTATAAGTTCTTGTGTGCTTTTTTGTGTCATATCAAAGCTAGAATCCACTTTTTTCATTTTCTCTCCTTTGCTACTTTGCAGCTAATCTAGCTGCGGATTTTAGGCACAAAGTGCTAAAATCTCACTTAATCCACCCTAAATGCTTAAGCATAGTGTGTAGTCTTGAAGCGACTAGATTCTAGCTCTTAAGACTTCTTCAAACACACTCTCACTTAAATCACCAAAGAGTGGGGCGTTGCAAAACTGCAAGCTCTCACAAGTCGGGCAGTCAAGATTTAGCTCTATCATCACAGGCTTACCATTTTCATCGATAGTAAAATCCCAGCCGATAAGCCCAAAATGCGGCAGCACTAGGTGCATAGACTTAGCCATAGTTACAGCCTTATCAAAATACGGAATCTGCTCGCCGCAAACTCTCGCGCCACTTGGTAGGCTTGAAGCCTGCTTGCCCCAGCCCTGCACAATGAAATCTCTCGCCACGCCATTTTCATCAATGCCGATTTTATAAAACTCCCCATCATTAGACGCCACGCCTCCAGCCCCGATATATAGCACCGCGCTAAGTAGCACGCATTTGTTTTGATATAAAAAAGTAACGATTCTAAAGGTATTCACAGAGCTTGGCTGCAAATCGCGCAAAAAATGGTGCTGTGTAATGACTTCTTGTATCGCAATATCGCCTGTATAGCCTGCTAGCACTTGTGCTATGTCTTGCCCCCTAGAATCCACTATTGCAATCCCACTGCCTAGCCCTGTGGCGTGCATTTCTGTGGGCTTAATCAGCACGCGGTCATAGTCTTGTAGCAATGCCAAAGTGGATTCTAGGCTTTGGGGTGTGTGGCTTGCGTTTGCACTTGGGCGATAGTAGCTGCCTTTTATACGCTTGGCTATCGTGCGAGGGGTAGGGAAGCGGGAGAAAATCACATCATAGTAGTTTTTATCGCTAAAGGCGGCTTGGTAGGATTTAGGATTGAAGTAGGGGAGAATATCGCAGTAGTAGAAGTGATTGTCTAGGTAGGCGACATCTAGGGGGTGGTGGGGATTTATGCTATGGTAGATTGTATGCCAGCTTAGTAGCTCATCTAGTCGCTCTTGTAATGCACTCTTGCCCGCGCCGCCACGAGAGAGAGAGAGAGAGAGAGAGAGAGAGAGAGAGTAAAGGCGTCCAAAACTCTAGCACCTTTTTAGCGTGATCTTGTGGCAAATCGCGTAAAGCTCCTGCTTGGCTTAGGTAGTCTAGGTAGGATTTGGTCTTGCTTGCAAAATAGCATCTTTGGGCTTTGTAGATTCTAGTGGCTTTGAAGTTCGCCAAATAGGATTTGATGTAGGATTTGGCGGAGTTTTTTAGTAGAGATTGTAGGCTCATTTGTGTCCTTTGTGTTGGGCTTGAAAATGTGGATTCTAGCAGAATCTTGCTTTATCTGGTTTCTTTAGGACTCTTTATGGCTAAATCGCGCCAAAGCCCTTGCTAGATCCTCTGGGCTGTCAATCCCTATGCTCTGTGTCTCTACAAACACCATAGCAATGCGCCATCCATTGTAAAGCGCGCGTAGCTGCTCTAGCTTCTCTGTATGCTCTAGGGGGGATTGCTCCCTAGATTGTGGTAGGGAGCAAAACTCTTTAAGACTCTCCACACTATACCCATACACGCCCAAATGCCCTAAATAGCTAGAATCCATTTTGCTATCATCTGTGCTACCATCGCGATCATAAGGGATAAGAGAGCGCGAGAAATACAGCGCATTCCCACTAGAATCCACCGCGACTTTCACCACATTTGGGTCAAGGGCTTGGGCTTTGGTGATATGTGTAGCACAGCTTGCCATAAACGCACCTTGCGCCATCTTGCCCTGCAATGCCTGCAAAATCTCTGGCTCCAAAAACGGCTCATCAGCTTGGAGATTGATGATGATCTCACTGCTAGGAAGCCCTAGCTTTTTTGCCGCTTCATAGCATCTATCAGTGCCACTTTGATGATCTTTGCTTGTAAGAGTGGCGCGGATATTGTGGCTCTGGCATAGCTCTAGCACGCTTATATCATCGCAAGCCACGCAGACCTCATCGACTTTGGCGGCGTTTTTGGCACTTTTTATCACCATAGGTAGCCCAAAAATATCGGCTAGGATTTTGTTTGGAAAGCGAGTGGAAGCAAGCCGCGCTGGGATTATGATCATAGGGTCTCCTTAGTAAAGACTTTAAATGGGGCAAGGACTTTAGCTCATCAAAGCCACGCATTATATCGCAAAGCCTAGCGCGATTATTATTATAAGTAATTATTATTTAAGCATTATGGGCTTATAATCGCAAATTCTATTTACTACATTTGACTTATTGTTAAGGAGATTTTATGGCAGAGCAGACTCTCTCTATCATCAAGCCTGATGCCGTGCAAAAAGGCGTGATCGGCAAAATCATCGATCGCTTTGAGAGCAATGGCTTAAGAATTGCTGCGATGAAGAAGCTTCAACTATCTAAATGCGATGCGCAAGCATTCTACGCTATCCACAAAGACCGACCATTTTTCAACGATCTTATAGAGTTTATGATCAGCGGTCCAGTGGTAGTGATGGTGCTAGAAGGGGATAATGCCGTGAGCAAAAACCGCGATCTAATGGGCGCGACAAACCCCAAAGAAGCCAAGCCCGGCACGATCCGTGCGGATTTTGCGCAAAGTATTGATGCTAATGCCGTGCATGGCAGCGATAGCCTAGAGAATGCGCGTAATGAAATCGCGTTTTTCTTCGCTGCTAGAGAGATTTGCTAGATCTAGCAGCGTGTGCTTGCTATGCGCATACAGGCTAAAAAGATCTCCGCCACGCCAAAGCCATTTGAGCTATGTGCGCAAGGGCTTTGCTTCAAGGGCGAAATCTTTGCCAAAGAAAAGGGGCTGTTTTGTATCGATGCGAGCCTAAAGGGTCAAATAGAGCTGATATGCGATAGAAGTGGGGAAGAATTTTTACAAGAGATTGATGAAAAGTTGGTTTTGTATATCGCAGATGGATTCTGGGATATACAAAGCCAACGCTTTGATGCACTTGATGTGATTGAGTGTTTTGATGGCTTTGTCGATTTGGATTCTATCTTACAAAGCGAGATAGAATCCATCAAGCTTGACTATCATAATAAAGGAGACCACTATGGCAGTGCCAAAGAGACGAGTAAGTAAAACAAGAGCAGCAAAACGCAGGACTCACTACAAAATCGCCCTAGCAAAACCGATCAAAGACAAAGACGGCAGCTGGAAGCTCCCACACCATATCAATAAATTTAGTGGCTCATATAAATAACTCACTAAATCGCGTTTAGCCAACCGCTAAGGAGTAGAGATGTGGAAAATAGCTGTTGATGTGATGGGGGCTGACCACGGAGTCGCGCCCATTGTGCAAGGTGCTATTGCAGCGAGCAAAGCGCGTGAGTGCAAGGTGCTGCTTGTAGGCGATGAGCGCGAGATAGTCCCTGTGCTTTCCCAAAGTAGCGTGGCGTATGGGGCAAATGAGCGCGTAGAAGTGGTGCATTGTAGCGACTATATCCGTATGGAAGAGAGTGCCACCGATGCCCTAAAGCGCAAGGATTCATCGATTTATATCGCCACAGAGCTTGTGCGAGAGGGTAAAGCTAATGCGCTTGTATCACCCGGGCATAGCGGCTCGACTATGAGTCTAGCGACCTTGCGGCTTGGGCGCATTGATGGCGTGTCGCGCCCTGCTATTTGCACACTTATGCCCACTATCACAGATAAGCCTAGTATGATCCTAGATGCCGGGGCAAACACCGACTGCAAGCCTGAATACCTAGTGGAGTTTGCGATAATGGGCTATGAATACGCGCGAGGCGTGATGGGCTATGATGAAAACGCTATCCGCGTGGGGCTTTTAGCAAATGGCGAGGAAGAATCTAAAGGCAATGAACTCACAAAAGCCGCCTTTGCTATGCTGAAGCCCTATGCGTTTTTCAAGGGCAATGTAGAGGGCAATGACATATTTAATGGCAGTGTTGATGTCATCGTATGCGATGGCTTTAGCGGGAATCTCGTGCTAAAGGCAAGTGAAGGTGTCTCAAGCTCTATAAGCACTATCCTAAAACAAGAGATTAAGTCATCTCCTTTGCGCCTGCTAGGTGGGCTGCTACTTAAAGGCGCATTTGCCAATCTTAAGAAAAAGGTCGATTACGCCGAGTATGGCGGTGCGCCACTGCTTGGGGTCAAAAAAGTCGCCATAATCAGCCACGGAAAATCTAACGCCCGCGCCATAGAAAATGCCGTATATCAAGCATTGCGAGCGTGTGAAACCAAAGTGTGTGAGCGCATAGCCCAGGCATTTGCCAGCAAGGAGTAGAGATGTATTATGCTGCTATGCGCTCTATCGCATCATTTGTGCCAAGTCGCTGTGTCCCAAATGCAGAGTTTGAAAGCACGCTTGATACAAGCGATGAGTGGATCACCAAACGCACAGGGATCAGATCTCGCTACTTTGCAAGCGATGATGAAGGTAGCAGTGATCTAGGGATCAAAGCAGCCTCCCTAGCCATAGAGCGAGCCAATCTCACAGCCAAAGATATAGATCTCGTTATCTGCGCGACCCTTAGCCCAGATTTTATGGCTATGCCTAGCAATGCGTGCTTGATCAGTGCTGGGCTTGGCATAGTTGATGTCCCAGCCTTTGATATAACTGCTGCTTGCACGGGGTTTATCTACCTACTCTCCGTGGCAAAGAGCTTTGTAGAGTCAGGCACATATCGCAATGTGCTTATTGTGGGAGCAGAAAAAGTCAGCAATGTCCTAGACTTTAGCGATAGGGGGACTTGCGTGCTTTTTGGCGATGGGGCAGGGGCTGCTGTCATCTCACGCACACAAGACAAAGCAGAATCTATCCTTGATGTCCATATCGGCGCAAATGGCACATATAGCGACTTGCTAATGACACCGCAAAAATCTAGCGATGGTGCAGGCGGCAAGCTGCAAATGAAAGGCAGCGAGGTCTTCAAGCACGCAGTGCGCACACTTACTGCCGATGTGATCCATATCCTAGAGCGCAATCATCTCTCCCCTGAAGCTATCAATCTCTTTATCCCTCATCAAGCAAATTTACGCATTATCTCCGCAGTAGGCGAGCAGCTAGGCTTGCGCGATGATCAAGTCATCATAACCGTGCAGAAATATGGCAATACCTCAGCAGCAAGTATCCCTATGGCAATCGATGAAGCCTACAAGGCTAAGAGACTTAAAAAAGGCGATCTTATGCTGCTTGATGCCTTTGGCGGGGGATTTACTTGGGGGTCGGCGTTGGTGTATTTTGGCGGCACACCGCTATATGCATAATCTAGCACACAATCTCGCCCACATCACCCAGCAAATCCAAACCGCCGCCGCACAATACCAAAAGCAGCACAATCTCGGCAAACACACAATCAAACTCATCGCTGTAAGCAAATACCAAAATCTAGATTCTATGCGCGCACTCTACCTTGCTGGGCAATATGCCTTTGGCGAAAACAGGGTGCAAGATTTGCGCGATAAGCAGCGTGGATTTTGCAGTGCATTAAGCGATCTAGCCCCCACTGCGCCAGCTAGCGCGCCCATTGAGTGGCATTTCATCGGCACACTCCAGCGCAATAAAATCAACTCCCTCCTAGCCCTAAGCCCCACTCTAATCCACTCTATCCACTCCCTAGAGCTAGCCCTAAGCCTTGATGAAAAATGCCGCGCAAAGGATAGAATCCAGCCTATCTTGCTACAAGTCAATGCCGCAAATGAGCCTAGCAAGCACGGCTTCTCCCTAGAATCCACTTGTGATGCTTTCGCCCATATCCGTGCGCATTGCCCGCATTTGCGCTTACAAGGGCTTATGTGTATAGGTGCGCACACGCACGATACACAAGCCATAGAAGAGAGCTTTGCTAGGACAAAAGCCCTGTATGATACGCTGCAAGCGCACTTTGCAGGTGTAGAGACTTTGTCTATGGGTATGAGCGGGGACTTTGCCTATGCGATTAAACAAGGGGCAAATATGGTGCGTATCGGCTCAGCATTGTTTGTTTGATGCTTGAAAGTGATCTAGCGACACTTTGTCTCTCTCCATAGTCATAGCAAGCACGATAAGCTAGATCTAGGACTTAGCTGCTAGTAATTGCTCTAATCCTGCTTCATCGATAATGCGCACGCCAAGCTCCCTAGCCTTTTGCTCCTTGCTCCCAGAATCCACCCCACACAGCACAAAATCTGTCTTTTTACTCACACTAGAGCTTACGCGCGCGCCTAGGTCTTCTAGTCTTTGCTTCATCACATCGCGCGGGACACTCAGTGTGCCGGTGATGACAAAGCTTAGATTAGCTATGGGGCTAGAATCCACTTTTTCAAAAGTGGATTCTAGGGGTGTAGGCTCAATGAGTGCTAAAAGCCTGTTGATAAACTCGGCATTGATACGCACAAACTCCACAAAGCTTCGCGCCATCTCCTGCCCAAAGCCACTAATGGCGATAATCTCTTCATAGCTTTTTGCAAAGCAGTCAAGCCCAAAGCTTCTCTCTAGCTCCTTGCTCGCCCACTCGCCAATATGTGTAATGCCTAGCGCGTTGATAAACCGCCATAGCGCGATATGCTTAGTTGTGGCAATGGCATTTAGGAGATTGCTTGCCTTTTTATCTTTAAAGCCCTCTAGAGATAGCAGGCTTTGCTTATCAAGGACATAAAGATCAAGGATAGAGGTAATGAGCCCAGCTTCATAGAGCTGATAGACTAGCTTCTCGCCTAGCCCATCGATGTTTAATGCCTTTTTGCTCGCAAAATACACGATAGACTCGACTATGCGAGCTTTGCACGAGAGGTTGCAGCAGCGCAAGGCTACTTCTTCTTGCACCAAGTGTGAGTGGCATTCTGGGCAGGTTGTAGGAGGGAGGATAGGGGTTTGAGAGCCATCGCGCCTAGCGACTAAGGGCTTAATGATTTTAGGGATCACATCGCCACTGCGGATAATGATGACAAAGTCATTAAGATAAATGCCCTTTTTCTCAATATCGCTGTAATTATACAAACTAGCGCGCGTGATCATAGCACCTTCAATCTCGATAGGCTCTAGCTCTGCTACGGGTGTGATCACGCCTGTGCGCCCCACTTGATTGGTGATAGAAAGGATTTGCGTGATCTTCTCAACCGCTGGGAATTTATACGCACAAGCAAAGCGAGGAGACTTGATCGTCCAGCCTAGCTCATCTTGTAGGGCAAAGCTATCTATCATCACCACCATACCATCTAGCATCATCGCAAAGCCATCGCGCTGTTGTTGTAGATACTCATAGTAGGCGTGGATTTCTTGGGCGTTGCTAGCTTGGCGGATATGGCGCATTATGGGGTAGAATCCACTTTTTTCCACAAAGCGCATTGTCTCATAAAAGCTAGCAGAGATCGCTTGCTCGCTAAAGCCAATGCCCCACGGAATAAACAGCAGCTTCCTTTGGGCAGTGATCGCGCTATCTAGCTGGCGCAGTGAGCCTGCTGCGGCATTGCGCGGATTGGCAAAAAGTGGCAAGCCCTGCTCTGCTCTAGCGGCATTAAGCGCGGCAAAATCCGCTCGTTTTATCACGACTTCACCGCGGATTTCAATCGTGTCTTTATGGGGGATTGTGAGTGGGATAGAGTGGATTGTCTTGGCATTTTGCAGCACCTCTTCGCCAATGAGTCCATCGCCCCTTGTGGCAGCACTCACTAGCACGCCGTTTTCATAGCAGAGATTAAGCGATGCGCCATCAAACTTCGGCGAGCATACAAAGCTAGCGTGTGGGTATTGTCTATGCAGTCGCTCCACCCACTCCTCTAGCTCCTGCACGCTAAAGACATCATCAAGACTCCACATTCTCTGCTTATGTGTGTGCTTCTCAAAGCCCTCTAGCACACCGCCACCTACGCGCTGCGTGGGGGACTCTGGCAGAGTGTCTTGGGGGTGCTTGCTCTCATAGGCTTTGACTTGATGATAGAGTATGTCGTATTCCTCATCGCTAGCGATTGGATCATCAAGCACATAGTAAGCATACGCGTAAGTTTGTAGTGTCTTTAGCGCACTTAGGTATTGCTCCTTGCTTCGTAGCATTTTTGTCCTTTTTATAAGTGTTTTTTAACATAAGCTATGTAAAATTATACATTTTTTAAGTTTAAGCCATTCCACCTATCCAGACACACTCTCTAGCACAAGGAGCATAGGCGTGATAAAAGATATTGATCAAACCACGAGTCTTCATCTCAATAATGAAGCGCAGTTTCTATGCTTCACGCTTGATGATCCAGAATCCATAGAGCTACACGGCGAGCATATCGGTATGCAGCTATATGCGATCAATGTATTTAAAGTGCGCGAGATTATCTACTATGATGGAGATTTGACAGAGACTGCTGGGGAGAATGACGGACTTGTGCTGGGCTTTTTGACCGTGCGTGGAGAGTCTATGCCCCTTGTGGATATGCGCCGCTGGCTGTATTTCAACTCACAAAACCCCCAAAAAGACCTGCGCCCATTCTCAATCAGCTCGCAAAAAAGCCTTGTAGTCATTTGTAATTTTTCTAACCAAAATGTAGGGCTTAAGATTCTAGGCGTGAAGCGCATCATCAACAAAAATTGGAATGACATTACCGTGGGGAGTGAATTTGGCTTTGATGGGGATAGCAAGGTAACTGCCACGACCAAATACGATGATGGCTCTGTGATCCAAATCCTTGATGTAGAAAAAATGGTAGCCGATGCCTTCCCTGATCAAGAGTTTGGGCGCAAGCTCAAAATCGATGTGCTAGGCACGATCAATAGTGATAAACTCGTGCTTATGGCAGAGGATTCTAAGTCGGCTTCTAAGGCATTAGAGTCAGTTTTAGAAAAGCTGAATGTCCGCTATATATCGTTTAGCAATGGGCGTGCATTGCTGGATTATCTCTACTCCGATGGCGTGCTAGAGCAAGTGGGGGCTGTGATCACAGATCTTGAAATGCCTGTCATCTCCGGCTTTGAAGTGCTTAAGCAAATCAAAGGGCGCGTAGAATCCAGAAATCTCCCTGTGATTGTTAATTCCTCTATGAGCAATGATTCTAATCTTGAAATGGCTTCAAGTCTCCACGCCGATGGATTTATCTCAAAATCAGATCCTTTGCAAGTGCAAGATTTATTGCGAAAATTTTTAGGCTAAAGGAGCAGTGGCGATGTTACGGACGCATTTATGCGCAGAAATTAGTGAGGAGTTTATCGGGCAGCGCGTGGAAGTATGTGGCTGGTGCAATACCTACCGCGATCACGGGGGCGTGATATTTATCGACTTGCGCGATCATAGCGGGATCGTGCAGCTTGTATGCGATCCAGAATCTAGCGCATACAAGCAGGCAAATCTCGTGCGCGATGAGTTTGTGCTGCTTGCTACCGGGCTTGTGCGAGCGCGTGGAGCAGGACTTGAGAATCCAAAGCTAAAAACCGGCAAAGTAGAAATCGTGCTAGAGAGTCTCACCATAGAAAACAAAGCCAAAACCCTGCCAATCCCCATAAACGATGAAAACACAAGCGAGGAACTGCGCCTAAAATACCGCTATCTAACCCTACGCTCCAAAAAGGCTTATGACATCTTTAAAATGCGTAGTGATATTAGTATAGCAGCGAGAAATAGCCTGCAGAAAATGGGCTTTTTAGAAGTGGAGACGCCTATTTTGACCAAGCAGACACCTGAAGGGGCTAGAGACTATCTCGTGCCTAGTCGTGTGTATGATGGGAGCTTTTTTGCCCTGCCTCAAAGCCCGCAGCTTTTCAAGCAGCTCTTAATGGTAGGGGGGTTTGATCGGTATTTTCAAATTGCACGCTGCTTCCGCGATGAAGATTTACGCGCTGATAGACAGCCGGAATTTACGCAAATTGATGTAGAGATGAGCTTTTGCACACAAGAAGATGTGATGGGCGTTTGCGAGCAGCTTTTGTGCGATATTTTTGCCGCAGTGGGTGTGCAGCTCACTACGCCATTTACGCGCCTGCCCTATGCGCAAGCTATGGAGAAATATGGCAGCGATAAGCCAGATTTACGCTATGGGCTAGAGCTTGTTGAAGTAGGCGATGCGTTTGTGGATTCTAGTAATGAGATTTTTGCCGCAATCGCCAAAGACACGCATAAGCAGCGCATAAAGGCTCTGTGCATAAAAGATGGGGATAGTCTCTTTAGCCGCAAGAGTTTAAGCGAAGCTGAAGAATTTGTGCGTGGATTTGGCGCGAAAGGGCTAGCCTATATCCAGCTAAAAGATGAGCCAAAAGGACCGCTTGTCAAGTTTCTCTCACCAAATGGGTTAAAGACAATCTTAGAGCGCACAGGAGCAAAACAAGGAGATATAATCTTTTTTGGCGCGGGAGAAAAGCGCGTGATATGGGATTATATGGGACGCTTACGACAGAAAATCGCCAAAGATTTGGGGCTAATTGATACAAACAAAATGGCGTTTTTATGGGTGGTGGATTTCCCTATGTTTGAGCACAGCGATGATGGCTCTATCGCGGCATTGCACCATCCTTTCACAATGCCTAAAGATTTGGACAAAAGCGACATAGAGCAGATAGAATCTATCGCGTATGATGTGGTGCTAAATGGCATAGAGCTAGGCGGTGGAAGTATGAGAATCCACAAGGATTCTACCCAACAGCAAGTCTTTAAGCTACTTGGGATAAACGAGCAAGAGGCAAGAGAGAAGTTTGGATTCTTGCTTGATGCCCTAAGCTATGGCGCACCGCCACACGGAGGCTTTGCCATAGGGCTTGATCGGCTGGCTATGCTTATCAGCGGGGCAGGAAGTATCCGCGATGTGATCGCTTTCCCCAAGACACAAAGGTCCGCTTGCCCACTCACGGAAGCACCAAGCAAAGTGGGCGAAGAGCTTTTGCGCGAGCTGCATATCCGCTTACGCAATCCATCATCATAAGGAGCAACTATGAAGCAGTTATTTCTCATCATTGGAGCCCCCGGCTCTGGCAAGACCACCGATGCGCAAGCCATAGCTAAGCGCAATGCCGACACGATCGTGCATTACTCCACGGGCGATTTGCTACGCGAAGAAGTCGCAAGCGGATCAGATCAAGGCAAGATCATCGGCGATATTATCGCTAAAGGCAATCTCGTGCCACTAGACATAGTCGTCCAAACTATCGTCAATGCCCTAGCAAACGCACCCAAAGACATCGTGCTAATTGATGGCTACCCCAGAAGTGTCGAGCAAATGCAAGCCCTGCATAACAAGCTTGCCGAGCAAAGCAATGTCAAGCTTGCTAAAGTCATAGAAGTAGCAGTAAGCGAGCAAGTCGCTAAAGATCGCGTGCTAGGGCGTGCGAGAGGGGCTGATGATAATGAAGAGGTCTTTAATAATCGTATGCGTGTATTTTTAGAGCCTTTGGCAGAGATCCGCGCATTTTATGGAGCAAAGGATCTGCTACACACGATCAATGGCGAGCGCACGATTGAAGAGATTGTAGAAGAAATGAATGCCTATATCATATCTCACATTAAAGGATAGAAAATGAATGTAGAAAAAATCCCCCTAGGAGAAATCCCAGATAATATCAACGCCATTATCGAAATCCCCTATGGCTCAAGCGTGAAGTATGAAGTCGATAAGGATTCTGGCGCGGTGGTGGTCGATAGAGTGATGTATAGCGCGATGTTTTATCCTGCAAACTATGGCTTTATCCCTCACACACTCGCTGATGATGGCGATCCTATGGATATTTTGGTGCTCAATGAATACCCCCTGCAAGCTGGAAGCGTGATCAAAGTGCGCTTGATTGGCGTGCTGATTATGGAAGATGAGAGCGGAATGGACGAGAAGCTGCTCGCCCTGCCTGTTAGCAAAATCGATCCGCGCTATGACAAGATTAGCTCCCTAGATGACTTGCCCCAAATCACGCGCGATAGGATCAAAAACTTCTTTGAAACCTACAAAATGCTAGAGCCAAACAAATGGGTCAAAGTCAAAGAGTATAAAGACAAAGCCGCAGCCGTTGCGATCTTGCAGCAGTCTATAAAAAACTTCGCCAAATAGCGCAGCAGGCTTGCTTGCTTTATGAATCTATACAGAAAGTCTCTCGCGCGTTTTAGCGCGCTTGTAGAATCTCTAGAGCAGATCCCAACCATTGGGCGCAAAAGTGCGCAGAAAATCGCCTATCTCCTAGCTATTGAAAACAAATACCTAGCCCTAAAGCTCGCTCATTGTATAGAAACTTCGATCCAGCACATCAGGACTTGCGTGGTGTGTGGCTCTGTAAGTGAGAATGAAATCTGTGAAATCTGCCTTGATGAAAGCAGAGATGATACAAAGCTTTGTGTCGTGCTTCACCCTAAAGATATTTTCACCATTGAAGAAATGGGCGATTTTAACGGCAAATATTGGGTGCTATCTCCTGAGCTAGAGCAAATCGACTTCGCCCAAGTGCGCACACGCATAGCTAGCAAGCATATACAAGAAGTTATTTTTGCCTTTTCACCAAGTCTGGCAAATGAGGCGGTAATGCTCTTTATCGAAGATAAGCTGCAAGATTTATCCCTGTCATTTAGCAAGATCGCCCAAGGCGTGCCTACCGGGATCGGGCTTGAGAATATCGACCAGCTCTCGCTCTCGCGTGCTTTGAGTGCGCGCGTGAAGCTCTAACACTACACAAAGGCTTAGCTATGGGATTTGAACTATTTGGTATGCGCGTGTTTGACTTAAGTGCGCCCTTTGGGTATTTTGAGGCATTTAGCACGATCGCTGTGGTGAGCGCGGGTGCTTTTGTCATTTTCTTGCTACTGCAAAAGCTAGGTAAGAGCTAGGCATAAGGAGCAGCAAATGAAATGGTGGATATGTCTTGGACTCTGCGTGTGTAGTATGTGGGCAAAGCCTAAGCCCCAATGGGTAGAATCCAAAATCTGCGAGCAGGAGCATTGCGCCATAGGGCAGGCAAGCAAGCAAGAGGGCGAGACAAGTGCGATCGCGCGTGCATTGAAAGAATTGCGCCTATCGCTGAATACAAGCGTGCAAGCAGAGTATGAGCAAAGCACCGATGAGAGCGGGCAGAGCGTGGCAAATGAGCGCGTTAGAATCTATGCAGGTGCGCATAATATCGGCTATAAAATCCTAGATCGCTATGAAGATAGCAAGTATCTTTATATCAAGCTTCAATATGACCCGAGCAAAAAGCTTGTCAAAGAAGCCCCCGCCCCAGAGTTTAGAGAGCTAGACAATCTTGAAAAGCTCTGCCAAGACTCTAAGCTTGATGGGTATTATTGCGTGCATTTGGGCAATGCCTATCACAAAGGCGAGCTTGAGCTAGCCAAAAACGACAAGCTAGCCCTTAAATACTACAAAAAAGCCTGCCTTATGGGGACTTTGGAGGGCTGCGTGCTAGCAGGAGAGATCGCCCTTAAAGAGTCCAAAAAGAGCGCGCAGTGGTATTTCTCCCACGCGTGTGAAAATGGCTATGGGCTTGCGTGTGCCAAAAGTGCTGGGCTAGAAGAGCTAGTGCGCAAGAGGCTTGATCTCTACGCGCTAGGCTGCAAGCTAAACGACTCCACTTCGTGCGCGTATCTAGGCGAGATCTACGCCCTAGGACTAGCCAATCTACAAGCCAATCACGCCAAAGCCAAAGACTTCTACAAGCAATCTGCTAGGCTTGATCCCTACGGCGATGGCGCGGTGCTTTTACTAGGAGAGTCCAACTTTGACCCAGCAAGTATGCAAAGGCTCTGCGATCACAACAACGCCCGCGCGTGTGCCTTACTAGGGCAGCAAAAACAGGATTCTAGCCTTTTGCAAAAGGCGTTTTCACTAGGCTCGGCGCAAGCAGCCTACTTCCTAGCCCTGCAAGCTAGGGACAAAGCTAGGGACAATTTTCTTACACATTCTTGTGAGATCGGCGTGCGCAATGACTTCACCAAAGCGTGTGAAGCCCTTGGCGATACACTACTAGCAAGCGACAAAGCCCGCGCGCAAGACTACTACGCCACAAGCTGCAATCACCTCTTCTATGAGGCAAGTGCCTGCCAAAAGCTCTATGACTTATCCCCCGATAAATGCGAGAATGAGAGCGTGTGCGTAAGCCTTGCTAGCGAGCAAGATCCCGCCCTAGCCCTATCTAGCGCAGTTGATAGCATTATCGATGATGATAGCCCGCTAGATCCTACACTCACGCCAAAGCCAAGTCAAAAGAAAAGCCCAGAATCCACTTTTGAAAAAGTGGATTCTACTCCCAAATCCACCGCCAAAGCTCTGCCCCCAAGCAAGCCAAAGATCATCAAGCTCTTTGGTGAATTAGGGCTAGGAGGTGTGGGGGCTATGCGCTTCCCAGAGATTAAGGGTATGCACAAAATCCTTGATGATGAGGCGATGTCTTTTGCAGGATCTGCGCGGCTAGGCATAGAGCTTAGCACGGCAAAGCAGCCGCTATCTTTCTATGCTGCGCCATTTATCGAGCTAGCGTGGCAGGGGCTTTTTAGCGCAGAGGATTTTGCTAGAGAGAAAGAGCGCGATGATGATAAGAGCGATGAAGAGAGCGGTAGAGTCTCTGCCCTACTCTTTGGCTCTGGGATACAAGCAGGCGTGCAGTATAAAATCTATCGAGCCTATGGGATAGTCAATTATCTAGCCAATTTCTCCAAGCTCTCACGCGATATAAGTGTCCCTCTGCGCGATATGCTAGGCGTGGGATTTGGGGTAGGCATTGAGCTATCATCTATGCGCCTAGGCGTGCAGTATCTCTACCAGTCCTACACCTATCACACCGGGTATATTTATAGCGATAGGCATTCAAGTATTTTGGTGCTAGATTCTACTAGCAAGGCGCGATCAGGTGCGCACGGCGTGTTTTTGACCATAGGCTTTGGCTTTTAGCCCCATATCACTTCTAAGGAGACCCAATGCAACCCACACCAGATAAGACCCAAGCCCAAAGAGATGCCCTGCACTCTACCATTTGGAAAGTCGCTAATGACCTGCGCGGCAGTGTCGATGGCTGGGATTTCAAAATGTATGTGCTAGGTATGCTCTTTTACCGCTTTATCAGTGAAAATCTAGCCGCCCATATCAATATCAAGCAAGGCATAGACCCTGCCACTATGCAAACGGGGGGGGGGGGGACAACCCCAACGCCTACGAAAATCTAAGCGATAAAGATATAGATGCAAATGAAAAGAGCCGCGAAGCTATCATTAGAGAAAAGGGCTTTTTCATCTACCCTAGCCAGCTATTTTGCAATGTCCTAAAGTCCCACGCCCACGACACCACCAACCTAAACCAAACCCTAAGCAACACCTTTGAAAGCATAGAAGCCTCCACCATAGGCACAGCAAGTGAAGCCAAGTTTAAAGAGCTTTTTAGCGATATTGATGTCAATTCTAGTAAAAATCTAGGAGAAACTCTCCTAAAGCGCAATGAAAAGCTCTATAAGGTGATGCAAGCCATAGCCACGCTTGATTTGCATTATAGTGATAATGCTATCGATACCTTTGGCGATGCGTATGAATACCTTATGCGTATGTATGCGGGCAACGCAGGCAAAAGTGGGGGCGAGTTTTTCACTCCGCAGGAAGTGAGCCACCTACTAGCAAGGCTTGTAAGCTATGGCAAGCAAAGTGTCAATAAAGTCTATGACCCAGCTTGTGGGAGTGGCTCGCTGCTCTTGCAGTTTGCCAAAGTGCTAGGCAGCGCAAATGTCAAGCAAGGCTTTTTCGGGCAGGAGATAAACCCCACTATTTATAATCTCTGCCGTATCAATATGCTTTTACACAATGTGGGCTTTGAGAATTTTGACATAGCCCTAGGCGACACACTCCTAGAGCCAAAGCACGCAGATGATGAGCCCTTTGACGCTATCGTGTCAAATCCCCCATACTCTACCAAATGGATAGGCGATGATGACCCCAAGCTTATCAATGACCCGCGCTTCGCCCCTGCTGGTGTGCTAGCTCCTAAAGGCTATGCCGATCTGGCTTTCACTATGCATATGCTCTCTTGGCTCTCTCCTTCTGGCACTTGCGCCATAGTAGAGTTCCCGGGGGTGCTTTACCGCGGAGGCAAAGAAAAGCAAATCCGCAAATACCTAATTGATCAAAACTTCATCGACACCATTATCCAGCTCCCGGACAATCTCTTTTTCGGCACAAATATCGCCACCTCTATCATCGTGCTAAAGAAAAATAAGCCCAATATGCACACCCTTTTCATCGATGCAAGCGAGCAATTTACCAAAGTTACCAAGAAAAATATCCTAGAATCCACCCATATAAACACCATAGTAGAAGCCTATGCCAAGCGCGAAGATATAGAGCATTTCTCGCGTTTAGTAAGCGTGGAGGAAATACGAGCTAATGACTACAATCTAAGCACCTCCACCTACATCACGCCAAAGGACACAAGGGAAGTTATCAATATCACCGACCTAAACGCACAAATCGCCCAAATCGTAGAGAGACAAGCAGCCCTAAGGACGCAAATAGACTCTATCATCACAAGCTTAGAGGGCTAGCCTATGAGAAGCCTAAAACTCCTAGCCCAAAGCACCGCCTCCACCATAGCCGCGGAATTTACCCCCAAGCAAAAAGTGGATTCTAGCTATCAAAGTGAAGCCCAGCTTGAAAAAGAGCTTATCGCTACCTTACAAGCCCAAGGCTATGGATACGCCCCTATCAGCGATGAAAAATCCCTAGAATCCAATCTCCGCACAAAGCTAGAGGAGCTAAATTCCACCACCCTAAGCGACACAGAGTGGCGGCGATTTTTCGCTCAAGTGCTTTCTAGGGCAAATGCCTCTATCGTGGAAAAAAGCGTGCTAATCCAAGAGGACTATATCCAGCCCCTAGAGCGCGATAATGGCAGCATTATCAACTTCAAGCTAATCGACAAAGCCGACATACATAAAAACTCCTTGCAAGTTATCAATCAGTATGAAGCTACCACGCCGACACGCTCCCACCGCTATGATGTAACTATCCTAGTCAATGGACTGCCCCTAGTGCATATCGAGCTAAAACGCCGCGGCGTGAGCCTTAAAGAAGCTTTCAATCAAATCAACCGCTACGGGCGGGAGAGCTTTTTTAGCGGAAACGCGCTTTTTGAGTTTGTGCAGATTTTTGTCATTAGCAACGGCACGCAGAGCAAGTATTACTCCAACACCACGCGCGATTTTCATATCAAAACCCAAAACGGCATAAAAACGACCAAAACCTCCAATAGCTTTGAATTCACAAGCTATTTTAGCGATGAGAAAAACACCATTATAAACGACCTGATCGACTTTGCTAAAAGCTTTTTTGCTAGGCACACACTGCTAAATATCCTCTGCCACTACTGCGTGCTTGATGTGGATAGAAAGCTCCTAGTCCTGCGACCTTACCAAATCGCCGCGTGCGAAAAGATCTTGCAGCAAATCGCCATAAGCTACCACAACAAATTCTACGAAAAATCAAGCGAGCAAAAAAGCGGCGGCTATATCTGGCACACCACAGGCAGCGGCAAAACTTTGACCAGCTTCAAAACCGCCCAGCTAGTAAGCAAGATCCAAGAAATCGCTAAAGTGCTTTTTGTCGTGGATAGAAAAGATTTAGACTATCAAACTATGCGTGAATACGATAGATTCCAAAAGGGTGCTGCCACAGGGAGCAAAAGCACCAAAGAGCTGCAATCACGCCTTAACAGCACAGATAAAAGCCACAAAATCATCATCACCACGATCCAAAAGCTCTCCCGCTTCATCGCCCAAGCAGAAAAAGACCATACAATCTTTAACGAACACATTGTGATGATCTTTGATGAGTGCCATAGAAGTCAATTTGGGCAAATGCAAAAAGACATTTCCAAAGCCTTTAAAAAGCTCTATCTCTTTGGCTTTACAGGCACGCCAATTTTTGCCGCAAACGCGCTAGGCTTTGAGACGACACAGCGCGTCTTTGGGGCTTGCTTGCACCGCTACACGATAATCCACGCCATACGCGACCATAATGTCCTGCCTTTCCGCGTGAGCTACCACACCACAGCTAAGCTAAAGTCCCAGCCTATCCAAGATGAGCAAGTCCCAGCCATAGACACAGAAGAGATCCTCCTAGCCAAAGAGCGTATTTCCCACATCACTCGCTATATCTTAGAGCATTTTACCACCCAGACCAAGCGCAGCTCCACCTACACCATAAATGGCAAGCACACAAAAGGCTTTAACGCTATCTTTGCCACCCAGTCTATCCCTATGGCTATGCGATATTATGAAGAGTTTAAAAGACAGCAAGCCAGCCTGCCAGAATCTCAAAGGCTAAAAGTAGGCATTATCTACAGCTATGCCCCAAACGATGAGCAAGAAGAAGAGAGCAGCGAGGACACCACTGCCCTGCCTAAGTCCCAGCGCGATTTTTTAGACGCCGCGATAAACGACTATAACGCAATATTTGCGTGCAGATTTGATAGCTCCGCGGATAATTTTCAAAACTATTACAAAGACTTCTCCCTAAAGCTTAAAAACCGCGAGCTAGACCTAGCCATCGTGGTCAATATGTTTCTCACAGGCTTTGACGCCACCACGCTAAACACTCTCTATGTCGATAAGTCCTTACGCTATCACGGGCTTTTGCAAGCCTACTCCCGCACCAATAGAATCCTAAACTCCATAAAAAGCTTTGGCAATATCATAGCCTTTAGAGACTTGCAGAGAAACACCGATGACGCCCTAGCCCTTTTCAGCGATGAGAACGCTAAGGGCATAGTCTTTCTAAGAAGCTTAGAAGAATATTTGCACGGCTACACCGATGAAAAAGGCGATAAGCATAAAGGCTACCACGAGCTTCTACACACCTTACAAACGCGCTTCCCTCTGGCTAACTTCCTAGAATCCACCCTAAAGCAAAGCGACAAAAGAGACTTCCTAGCCCTTTTTGGCGAGATTTTGAAGCTGCGCAATATCCTTGAAGTATTTGATGACTTTAGCGACCCTCTAAGCGAGCGAGACCGCCAAGACTATCAAAGCTACTACATCGACACTTATGAGAGCCTACGCGCCAAAGACCAAGCAGAGAAGCACAGCGTGCTAGATGAAGTGGAGTTTGAAGTAGAGCTTTTGAAGCAAGTAGAAGTAAGTATCGAGTATATCCTAGAGCTTATCGCCACATACCACAGGCACAAAGACAAAGGCAGCTATGAGCGCATACTCAAGCTGCTAGATTCTAGCCTAAGCCTACGGAGCAAAAAGGAGCTTCTACTCCGCTTCATACAATCGCTAAACCCCCAAAGCAATGTGGAAAAAGACTTTAGCACCTACATAGCCGCGCGCAAAGATGAGAGCCTAGATACAATCATCACCGAGCTAGATCTAAAGCCCAAAGAGACTAGGGCATTTATGCAAGATAGCTTTGAGCGAGGCGAGCTAAGGGACTATGGGAGAGCCTTTGGCGAGATTTTGCCTCCTAGCCCACTCTTTGGCAAAGGTGCAGAGCAGACGCATAAAGTCCGCGAAAAAGCCCTAGAAAAGCTACAAGCATTTTTCGAGCTTTTTAAGGGACTAGAGCTAAGGCAGGAGCGATGAAATGGCATTACAAGACTTGCACCGCAGCCCCCTTGTCATTGCGAGATTCTGCGTTAGTAGAATCGTGGCAATCCACAGAATCCACAAACCACATAAAAGGAGCAAACAATGAGCCAAACACAGCCTAGCACCCACCCCCTAGAATCCTTACTACAACAGCACTGCCCAAATGGCGTGGAGTTTAAAGAGCTTGGGGAGTTAGAATTAAACAAGATTTTAAATTTAGGCAGGGGGAAAATTATTAGTCAAAACGATTTAAAAAACTGCCCGGGCGAATACCCCGTATATTCTAGTTCTGCGACTAAAAATGGAGAAATCGGCAAATATGGCAAATATATGTTTGATGATGAAAGAATAACTTGGAGCATTGATGGGGGCGGAAAATTTTTTTATAGAAATCATTTAAAATACTCGGTTACTAATGTTTGCGGTTGGATAAAAGTTATAAATTTAGATGAATTAAATACAAAATTTTTATTCTATGCGTTAATAAATGAGTGGGTAAAGAAAAAGTTTAACTACACTAAAAAAGCACACCCATCAATTATAAAAAAAGAATATTGTATCCCCCTGCCGCCGCTAGAAATTCAGTATAAAATCGTAGAGATTTTAGACACCTTTACAGAATTAGAAGCAGAATTAGAAGCAGAATTAGAAGCAGAATTAGAAGCAAGGCTAAAGCAATATCATTATTATAGAAATAAGCTTTTAAGCTTTGAGGAGCTACAAAGACGCACTGATATGCTAAACGGGGGGGGTCTTAAGCTTGTAAGCTTAGGCGAGATAGGGACTTTCACGCGTGGCAATGGCTTGACAAAAGCCGATTTTGTAGAAGTTGGTGTGCCTTGTATCCATTATGGGCAAATCCACACGCATTACCACAATTACACGCATAGCACTATAAGCTTTGTAAGTGAAGAAAAAGCAAAAAAATTGAAAAAAGCCAAATATGGAGATTTGGTCATAGTAGGAGTGAGTGAGGATAAAGATTGTGTTTGTAAAGCAGTCGTGTATCTAGGAAAGCAAGAAGCGTGTGTTAGCGGTGATACTTTCATATTCTCACACTCACAAAATCCAAAGTTTATAGGCTATATGTTTCAAACCGAAAATTTTAATACATTTAAACACAAATACGCACAAGGTGCTAAAGTTTTAAGAGTGCATAATGAGCAATTAGAAAAATTCCAAATCTCCCTGCCGCCTTTAGTGGTGCAAAATGACATCGTAGAGCTTTTAGACAAATTTGACACACTTACAAATGATTTAACAAGCGGAATCCCCGCCGAGATAGAAGCGAGGAAAAAACAATATGAGTATTACAGAGAGCGGCTATTAAGCTTTAAAGAGCAAGGCAAATAGGCAAAAGTGGATTCTAGTGTGAAATGGATTGCCACGCCGCCGCTGCTACTGCCGCAGCGGCTCGCAATGACAGCAAAACAACCACTCCACACGCTAACGAGACTCGCGATGACAAAGTAAGCGACTTTCTCCGTCATCGCGAGCTTTGCGCTAGCAAAGCGTGGCGATCCATAACACAAAAGCGGATTCTAGGGGCTGAAGCAAGGCTAAAAGCTAGAATCCACTTTTTATATCGTTTGTGTTTTGTGCCTTAGCGGTGATTATCAAAAGTGGATTCTAGTGTGAAAGTAGATTGCCACGATTTTGCTACCGCAAAACAAGCGAAGCGCAGTTTCTTTAGAAAATCTCGCAATGACAAAGTAGTAGATTGCCGCGCTGCTGCTGCCGCTCAATATGACAACAATCCGCTATAATCTGGATTTTAAACAAGGACAGCAAGAATGAAGCCATATTTGTGCAATTTACTTCACATGGAGCTTTTTTCGCAAAGCCGCTTAGATGGCTATGCCAATCCACAAGAACACGAGCAAAATCTATATTTAATATCCCATATCGCGCATAAAATAGGAATCCTAGAAATTATCATAAGAAACAAAATAGACTTCTTGCTATCTCAAAAGGATTCGCAATGGCTTGAAAAGATTGTTTTGCAAAATCAAAGCAGAGATAGCCTCATCTCCGCTCAAAACTTAGGATTCTGGCTAAAAGTAGTGGATTTTTATAAAATCCATAATGCGATTTTTAAAGCAGAGTTTTTGGATACCTTAGATTTTAAGAAGTATTGTATAAAAAATCCACATTGTTTTTGTAGCACGAGCTTAATGCGACATCACAAAGCAAAAGCGATTTTATTACTTCTGCGACTTATTCGCAATCGCGCCTTTCATTTTGAGAATCTCTATAAAATCGTAGGCAATGGCTACCCTAGACTAAATGTAAAAATCACAAATAAGCACAATGAAGCAGTTTATATAGCAATCCACCCAGACAAAATTGTAGAGTTTTTAAACGATTTGCTAGGGAGCTTTCATAAGGATTTGGTGCATTATGGAGAGTAAGGTGGGGACAAGTGCCCCCTAGATAGAGCCGACATTATAATGCAAAATTGTAAATTCAAGCTTAAAGGACGAGTATGGATACAAAAGACTTTTAGGATTCTTAGAATGTGAGAAAATGGAGCGTTTTCAAAAAGTGGATTCTAGTAAAGTCAATTCTGCTAGCGCAGAATCTATGGATTGCCACGCCGCTAACGCGGCTCGCAATGACAAAGTGGGGGGAGTGGATTGCCGCGCCGCCGCTGCTACTGCCGCAGCGGCTCGCAATGACAGCAAACAGCTAACGCAAACACTGCTCGCGATGACGATAAAACGCCGCTAGTGTAAAAAGTGGATTCTAGGAGCGAAGTCCCTTTTGGAGAAACACGATTCTAAGGATTACTAAAGAAACCTGCTGCGGCTTCGCCTTGCACCGCTTCGCTTGTTTTGTGGTGGGGGCTGTGGTTGTTTTACGCTATTTTTAGGGCAGAGCAAGACTAGAGGTCTGTGGTTGTCCTAAAAATAGCGTAATCAATCGCATTGCTCACCCAAGGCTGAATCGCCTACCCCCTAGAATCCACTTTTGCGCCTATCCCACCATAGTGTGGGGCTAATATCATAGAGCGGCTGCACCTTAGGCATAGCGATATTATCCCAAATCGCTAGGCGGAAGCTTGGCAAAAAGTAGTGCGGCACGACTATGTCTAGCTCAAGCAGCACGCGATCAAGCGTGCGTGTGGCAAGCACTAGGCTATCTCTATCTTGAGCGTTAATAAGCCTATCTATCAAGCAATCTACAAGCGCAGACTTCACGCCGCTGTAATTTCTGCTCCCTTGTGTATCCGCACTTAAACTGCCAAAGAAATACCGCTGCTCATTGCCCGGCGAGAGACTTTGGGGGATAATGCCTACAATCATCTCATAATCAAAGCTTTTCACGCGATTGGCGTATTGACTAGAATCCAGCTTTTGTATCTCCATAGTGATCCCAAGGCGTGCGAGGTTTCTGGCATAGCGGATCGCTAGTCGCTCAAAGGCTGGGTTATCAAGCAGCAGGGTAAAGCGCAGTGGAATGCCATTTTTATACGCCTGATTATTTTGCACGACATAGCCAGCTTGGCGCAGTAAATCGCGCGCTTTTTTGAGATTCTCCCGCTCATCTTGCAGGCTTGGCGCAGTGGGGATAGTATAGGGCTTTTGCAAGTGCGAGAGCGTGGCAGGATCCACCTTACACACGCGCAAAAGCTCTAGCTGATCGCTGCTTAGGCTAGGCGTGGAGGCAAAAATGGAGTGGTTAAAAAAGCTTGTCGTGCGCTGATATTGGGAGAAAAAGAGATTTTCATTGCTCCATTCAAAGTTAAACGCCAAAATCATCGCGCGGCGCACAAGCGGATCATCAAAGGGAGCTTTGCGCAGATTGATAAAAAAGCCCTGCATACCGCTTGGCAGGCTATGGGGGATCTCAAGCTTGCTAAAGGCAGAGTCCTTGCTCTGCCTATATCCATTTGCCCATACCTTTGCCGCGCTCTCAATGCGGAAGTCGTATTTATGCCGCAAAAAGCCCTGCAAAGCCGCCGTATCATCGCGGTAATACTCATAGCGCACCACATCAAAATTAAACTGCCCCTTGCGGCTAGGTAGATTCTCTGCCCAGTAGTTTTTATCACGCCTATATTCTACAAGCTTGCCCACCTCATAGCGCGTGAGCTTATACGCCCCAGAGCCTAGCGGGAGCTGCAAGGGGTCTTTGCCATAGGAGTTTTGCCCATCTCGCACATAGTAATGCTTAGGCAGGATACTAAGCTGCCCTAGGATTAGCGGCAGCTCCTTATTCTCACTTGTGGTAAAGAGAAATTTAATGCGCCTAGAATCTAGTATTTCATACCCGCTAATATCAGCATAATACTGCTTATACAGCGGATTTTGGCGCATCATATCAAAGCTAAATCCCACATCTTGCGCGCTAATTGCTACGCCATCGCTAAAGCGTGCTTTGGGATTTATGGTAAAAATCACGCTTTTATGATTTGGCGCGATGGCTACATCGCTTGCTACAAGGGCGTATTGCGCATAAGGCTCGTCCATACTCTGTGCCATTAGCGTGTCATAGACAAGCTCTAGCCCAGCAGCACTCTCTTCTAGGCTAAAGGCATTAAGCGTGGAGAAGCTCCCTAGCGCGTAGGCTTTAAGCGTGCCGCCCTTTTTGGCGTTGGGATTAGTGTAGTCAAAGGCTTTGAATGTGCTAGTGTCGCGGTATTTAGGCGGATCGCCAAGCGAGATAAAAGGCGCGGCGTGTGCCACACAAGCACAGCTAAGAAGCGCGAAGCCTAGCAAGCCCAAACGGGCAAAATTATAGGGGGCAAAGCCTAACGCAAAGAATCTCACACAAGCCCTACAAGCTCTTTGGCTCTTTGGTAAGTGGCTTTAGCGATGGGGCGCACGCGCTCTAGGCTTGTATCTAGGATACTTTGGAGATAGTGCTTATCGCTGCTAAGCTGCGTATAACGCTCTTGGATCGGCTCTAGCGTGGCTACTAGCATATCAGCTAGCTCAAGCTTTAGCGCGCCATAGCCCTTGCTAGCAAAATGCTCTTCTATCTGCTCTTGGCTCTGCTGGCTTAGGGCTTGATAAATGCTTAGGAGATTATGCACACCGGGGCGACTTGTATCAAAGGCGATGACCCCGCTAGAGTCTGTTACTGCCTTTTTGCATTTGCGCACAATGGCATCTTTGCTATCAAGCAAAAATATCGCGTGATTCTCGCCTTTGGCGGATTTGCTCATTTTGGATTCTGGGCTATCTAGCCCCATCACACGCGCACCTAGAGCTGGGATAATGGGACTAGGGATCGTGAAGCACTCGCCAAAGTCGCGATTAAAGCGCGTAGCCACATCACGCGTAAGCTCTAAATGCTGCTTTTGATCCTCTCCTACTGGCACGCCATCGACTTGATAGAGCAAAATATCTGCTGCCATAAGGGCTGGGTAGTTAAACAGCCCGACATTGATATTTTTGGGGTTTTTTTGGGATTTGTCTTTGAACTGCGTCATACGGCTCATATCGCCCATAGGGATATTGCAGTCTAAAATCCACGCCAAAGCCGCGTGCTCATCGATCTCACTTTGGATAAAAAGGCTAGACTTTTCACTATCAATCCCACACGCCAAAAGCATCGCCACAAGCTCATAGGTCTTTGCCCTTAGCTCCTTGGGGTCTTGCTTGGTGGTGATCGCGTGGGAATTCACCACGCAAAAGATATTGTCATACTGCTCTTGAGAATCCACCCACTGCTTAATCGCCCCTAGATAATTGCCTAAATGGATAGAGCCTGTGGGCTGGATACCGGAGAAAACACGCTTTTTGCTTGGCATAAGAATCCTTTGTAATGTGTGAAATAGGGGGAGTCGTGCGCTTAAAGGCGCGATTATATACCAACTCGTTTAAAGCCAGCATTAACTAAATATGTTTTATAATCGCTCAATCTTAATACAAAGGACTGCTGATGAAAGCTTTAAAGTTTGGCGTGCTTGCGAGCCTTGTGCTTGTGGCGATACTTGGGATCAATGGTTGCAAAAAGGGCTTAGGCGATAATAAAGAAATCAACGCCTCCCTAGAGGGCGCACCTGCTTGGGTAGTAGAATCTAATGATGACTTGCTTAGTGCTACCGGAAGCGCGAAAGTCAAAAATGGCAATTTGGGCTTTGCCACTACACAAGCAGGAGCAGCAGCACGCGTGGAGCTTGCTACACAGATTTCTACAAGGATTGAGAGCAAGTATAAAGAGCTTGCCACAAGTGATGAAGATAGTGTCAATCAAGAAGCTGTGCAAGCTATCCGCAATAGTGTCGATCAAGTGCTAGCAGGCTCAAAGATCACAAACAAATGGGTCAGCAAAGATGGCACGCTATGGGTGCTTGTAAAGATCCAAAAGCTAAACACCGACTTGCTAAAAAGCAATCTTTTAAACTCCAAATCTCTCGACAAAGCCGCAGCTGCCGCACTCTCTCAAGCTGTCGATGACATTATCGATGGTCCTGCTAGATAGCCACTTTGTGCGGCTATGCTTCATATCATTCTCATAGAGCCTAGGATCCCCCAAAACACAGGGAATATCGGCAGGCTCTGTGTCGCCACCAATGCCACGCTCCATCTTATCCACCCGCTAGGATTCTGCCTTAGTGAGAAGTCTCTCAAACGCGCAGGGCTGGATTATTGGCAGTATTTGCACAAATGCGAGTGGGATAGTGTGGAGCATTTTTGGAGGAGCTATCCGCTAGATTCTAAGCATTTTTTCCTAACGACTAAAGCACATAAGCCCTACTACCACGCGCGATTTGACAAAGAGTGCTTTCTCTACTTTGGGCGTGAAGATGCGGGCATTAGTGAAAGTATCTTGCAACAGCACGCAAGTCAATGTCTCACAATCCCTATGGCAGCGCAAGCTCGCTCGCTCAATCTCGCCACAAGTGTGGGGATCGTGGCGTATGAAGCCATCCGCCAGCTTCAAGCCACTAGCCCCATAAGCGCACCTATCGCACCATAAGCCATATAAGGACAACTATGCCAGCACGCCCCTACAAGCACATCTGCAATCTCTCTCTAGCAGTAGTGATGACTAGCCTAGCAGCCCATACCGCTACCAATCAGCCAAGCACCATAGACCCAAAGCAGCTCATACAAAAGGCAAAAGACGCAGGGCTAAAGCCTATGCCTCAAGGCAAAGAGCTAGAGACATACCAGCAAGACTACGCCAAAAAGCATAAGCTCGCCACTCCCTATAAACCCAAGCTCACGCAAGCCCAAATTCAGCTAGGGAAAAAGCTCTACTTTGACCCAAGACTCTCGCGCTCAAACCTAATCTCGTGCAACACCTGCCACAATCTAGGGCTAGGCGGGACAGATATAGTCCCAGCAGGGCATAAATGGACAGACAATCCAAGCTATCTAAACTCCCCAAGTGTGTATAACGCGATCTTTAATGGCGTGCTATTTTGGGATGGTCGTGCGACTAGACTAGAGCTTCAAGCACATATACAAAATCAAATGCAAACCACGCCGCAAGAGATTCTTGCACGCATACAATCAATCCCAGATTATGTCAATGAGTTTAAAGCCGCTTATGGCAACAATGTCAAAATCCAGCCTGCGCTAATTGCCGATACTATCGCGCTTTTTGTGATGACACTTACTACCCCGGGTCGCTATGATGATTTCTTAAACGGCAATACCAAAGCCCTAAGCAAAGATGAGCAAGCTGGGCTTAATATGTTTATCGATAAAGGCTGCACGACCTGCCACACAGACATCAATCTAGGCGGCTCTATGCGAGCATTTTCTGTCATCAAGCCCTATACATTTGCTAAGGTCGGGGGCTTCAAGGGCGATGCTAAGGGCAGGATCAAAGCCCCATCTTTGCGCAATATTTTAGACACTGCGCCTTATTTTCACAATGGGCAGTATTGGGACATTGCAGGAGCGATCAAAGAAATGGGATCTATACAGCTAGGGATCACTATAAGCGATGATGAGATAAAAATATTAGAGAAGTTTTTCCAATCACTTAGCGGTAAATACCCTACAAATATCTATCCTATCTTGCCTGCTAGCACCAATGCCACGCCAAAGCCATCATTATAGATAGCTAGATTTTGTTATAGATTCAAAAGGAGTGATTATGCAAAGCTATGAAAAGATTATAAGCGGTGAGCAAGGATTGCTTAGATGGATTATAGATAATGCGACAGAAGATGGCTTGGATAAAGACTTGCCAGATGATGATAGTCTGCATATTGCTATGCCAGAAATTGCTAAGATGAACTTTATGCCCGGAATGCTAGATGGCATTATGGGGAAAGACACAGACAATAGTGCTGCTACGCTGCTTGCGATGTTTAGGTGTTTTGCAGAAGTGGATTCTAGTGAGCTAAGTGATGAATTGATAGATAAGCATTTGGGCGGGATTTATATGTTTATTATCCAGCATAGAACGCTTGGGTATATTGATGATTTTTTAGAAGCATTGATGAATGAAGCGGAGAATAACACAAAACTTTTGCATTTTTGCATAAACACTGCTAGGCAGTTTCTGCTTAGTGGGGTGCATAGAGAGGCGATTAAGTTTGGTATAGCGGTGCTTGGGGTTTGCAGACTTGATGAAAAAGAAATAAGTATGCTAATGCAATTTGGCTTGGCAGATGAGTTTGCGAGATTTGTAGCCGTGGCATTAGCACGCAATGAGAAAAATGAAGAGGTCTTTTATCTTGCACAACGCACAAAGGGCTGGGGGAGAATCGCCTATGTGGATTATGTGAAAATTGATGATGAGAAAAAGCACGAGTGGATTTTGCTTGAGGGCTATAAATGTGAGATTGGGATTGATCATATTGTGCTTGAGTGTTTGGAGAAGGGCGATTTGCTAGGGTTGATACAAGAAAGGGGGTTTGAAGAGAAAATCTACATTGCCACAGGCGAAATGCTGCAAAGCTTTTGCGGATTAAGCAAGGTGCATTTTGAAGACTATCCGCACTCTAAAGAATTGGTAGCATTGTTTATCAAAGAATCCAAAAATCAAAAGATGAATATAGAGCGATTTGCCATTATTTGCGCGCTTATTGATCCCATTAAAGAGGAGTTAGAATATGATGAGAGTGAGAGGCAGGAGCTACTAGATATTGTCAATAAACTAGCGTTTCATAGCAATATTGATTGGGAGGGGCTTATCCGTGTCGATGTGTTTAACTATGATGCAAGGAGTATTGCTAGACATCTTGGCATTGATATATGGGAGGATATGTTTAAAATCGCTAGTGAAAATAAGGAGTTTAAAGAGTGGTATCCGCTCACACTCACAGATTCTAAAGATAGATATAAAAGGCTTTGTGCTTTAGCAAAGGAGCGATTTGACTTGAAGGCTTTAAAAAGTGAGCCAAAAGATGAGCTAGGGCTTGGAGCGGAGTTTAGGGTGTATGATGATATAAGCTTCATCGTGCAAAATCTTAGAAATTTTGATGAAATTATCGGGCTAGAGTTTGTAGAAACTGCCCTGCAAAGCCCTGTAACACGCTGCCGAAATATGGCATTAAATGTGATTGAAACTTACAAAGAGATTCCACAAAGCATTATTGACATTATGGAGAGAAATAGCAAAAAAGAGCCAAATAAAGGCGTGCTAGAGCGATATGAAAGCCTCCTGCAAAAAACATAAAGAGCAGCTAGAGCAAAAAAGAAAGACTAAGCCCTGTGGCGATCAGCATTGCGAACATAAGTGGCATTTGCAAGTGTGGGGGGAATTTTATAGTAGTGGGATATGGAGTCTTTGGAATGACGACAAGCAAGAAAGGGAATTTCCAAATGTTGGGTATGAACTTTTGGGATTACCAAAAGATTTAGTGTGGAAGTTTAAACAATGGCAGAGTTTGTATGATGAGTATGGGCTGTATTGGTATAGAGATGATGCAGATGAGTTTCTAAAAAAGCTTCGCACTGCATTTGATGAGCAAAAATTAGAACTTGCTAAGGCATTGAAAGCACACTTTAAGAGCGATGTATATGTAGAAACTTATGTTGAGAGTGAAAAGGATATAAAGGAGATAAAGTATTATTGTGTAATGGCGGATTATGATGCGTTGTGGGATGAAGAGGATGTTGGAATTTGCTTTCAAAATATTGAAGAGGATTGCAATATCTCTTTACAAAGCAATGAAGCAAAACAATTAGAAAAAGACTTGGATAAATGGGCTAAAGAACACATAGATTTAGAATGGAAAAATGGGTGCTATACCCCAGTAACCGATGAAGCGATTATTGAGAGAGGCAGAATCCTAACAGAAAGGCTAAAAAAGATTCTACCAAACTACTGCGTAGTGGAGTATAGAGTATAGCTCTTGGATAGACTTGTGGATCTGCCGCACCACCACGATAGATATTGTAGTCATTCTTATGTGCCAAAATCCACTTTCTACTACTGCCTAAGGATAGCTCCTACACACACCCACACAACAATCCACAAAAACATCAGGCTTTTTTAGCGTGAGTGTGAGTGTCGTGATAGGAGGGAAGCTCGCATACAGCCACGCCGCTAGACCATCACAGGCTTGCTCTAGTAGCTCATAGCGTGCTTGCTGCAAATGTGTGATGATAGATTCTCGCACTTGCGCATAGTCTAAAAACCCTTTGCCATCTCGCTCATAGCCTATACGCGCTTCTACCTGCAATCTTTGTGCCTGCTCTCTCTCGCGTGGCAAGACTCCAATGATAGCTTCAAGGCACAAATCTTCTAGCACGATTTCATAGGGCATTTATAGCACCTTGTTTTCCTGCCCAGAAAATAGCCGCTTGATATTTGGGATATGTGTGTAGAGAATAAGCAGCCCGATTAACACCACTGGCGTGTGGCTATGGATTTGAGCAACGATATTGATAGAATCTGGGATCGGCAGGACATAAGGCACGACAAAGGTCAGCACAATCCCACTTAGCACACCAAGCAGTGAAGAAAGCGAAGAGACTTTAAACACCTTCCCTACAATCGCCCACACCACAAGCCCAAGCGCACCTTCAATAGGGATAAGCAATAGCACAGAGCCAATAGCCGTGGATACGCCCTTGCCCCCTTTAAAGCCCAGATATGGGCTATAACAATGCCCCACAATCGCTAGTAGCGCGATCATCCACTGCGCCCCATAAGGCAGCCCCACAAGCTTTGCTACAAGCACCACAAGCAGCCCCTTAATCGCATCAAGCACAAGCGTGGCGATAGAGAGCAGCTTAGCCTGCTTAGGGGCGATGTCTTTCAACGCGCGATAGACATTGGTAGCACCTGTGCTACCTGAGCCTACTTCCTGGATCTTAACACCATAAAGCCTCGTGAAAAACACGCCAAAGGGGATCCCCCCCACAAGAAATGCCACGATATAAAACACCACATTGATATAGTTATACAAAAACTCCATACACACTCCTAATCTCTAAAATTCCACACCCACCATAGTATTATGGGTAAGCCCATAGAGGTGGTTAGTAGGACCAAAGCCCCTGCCAAGAGGCGCGGCGTGGGCTATGGCATTGTAGGTATAAGCCTTGGCATTTTTGATAGAATCCTGCAAGCCAACGCCCAAGGCTAGATTGCTGGCAATAGCACTACTTAGCGTGCAGCCTGTGCCGTGCGTGCTGGTGCTTTGGAGCTTCTTAGCGCGGAATATATGAAACTCCTTGCCATCATAAAGCACATCATCGGCAAAGTCCTCTTTATGCCCACCTTTGACAAGCACGCTTTTTGCGCCCATTTTGTGGAGCATTAGCGCGGATTTTTTCATATCTTCAAGGCTTGCTATCTCAAAGCCACATAGCTCGCTAGCTTCTGGGATATTTGGGGTAAGCACGCACGCATAAGGGATAAGTGATGTAGCAAACTCCTTGCGGATAGATTTAGGCATAAGTGGGAAGCCATTTTTCGCAAACATCACAGGATCGATGACAATATTGCTAGGAAGATAGCGCGATAGGCTTTGAGCCACGCTCTCGATGATAGAAGATGAGCCTAGCATACCGATCTTCACAGCCCTAGGCACAATATCTTCAAACACCGCATCAAACTGCGCGAAAATAGACTCACTAGGCATATCTATGCTACTTATCACGCGCTGAGTGTTCTCTGCTACGACACTTAGCACCACGCTCATACCATACAATCCGTGCGCGGCAAAGGTCTTTAGATCTGCTTGTAGCCCTGCCCCACCGCTACAATCACTCCCAGCGACACTAAGGATAGGAATGGCATTTGCGAATGCATACATAAAAGAGTCCTTGGGATATTTTGCGCGTATTGTAGCAGATCTTAAGTGGATTCTATCCGCGCTTTATGAGCAGCGGTTTAATATTTTTAGCTTTAATAAAGGCTTGATTCTATCGCTCACCAAAGGATTATCAATGTCTCAAAAATGCGTGCTTATCATCACAGATGGGATCGGCTATAAGCCAGATTCCCCCTACAATGCCTTTGCCAATGCCACTAAGCCCACTTATGATTGGCTCTTTAAAAATGTGCCTTATAGCCTTATCCATACTTATGGGGAGAGTGTGGGGCTGCCAGAGGGGCAGATGGGGAATTCTGAAGTGGGGCATATGAGCCTAGGCTCTGGGCGAGTGCTCTACCAAGATTTGGTGCGGATCTCTCGCGCACTAGATTCTAATGAGCTAGCAGAGAATCCACTTTTGCAGCAGTTTATGCAAGAAACACAAGCAGTGCATTTGCTAGGGCTTATGAGCGATGGCGGCGTGCATTCGCATTTATCGCATTTTCTAGGGTTGGCAGAGATTTTTGCCGCGCATAAAAAGCGCGTGTTTTTGCACCTAATCACCGATGGGCGCGATGTGCTGCCTAAAAGTGCGCTAGGATTTTTGGCAGAGGTGGAGGCAATGTGTGCAAAAGTGGATTCTATCAGCATAGCAAGCATTAGCGGGCGATATTATGCGATGGATAGAGATAAGCGGTGGGAGCGCATACAAGAAGCCTACAATGCCCTAGCACACGCTATCCCACACACAGATCAAAGCCCTAGAGAGTATATAGAATCTTGCTATGCCAAAGACATTACAGATGAGTTTATCACGCCTATGTGCTTTGGAGAGTTTGCTAAAAATGGCGGCTTTGCTAGTGAAGATGGGCTACTTATGAGCAATTTTCGCTCTGATCGCGCGAGAGAGATTATCACCGCGCTTGGGGCGGAGAAGTTCGAGCATTTCCCACGCCCTAAGCGTATGGAGCGGATTGTAACGATGTGTGAGTATGATGAGAGCTTCTCTTATCCTGTGCTTTTCACTAAGCAAAAGCCCGCAAACACCCTAGCCCAAGTGCTAGCAGATGCTGGCAAGAGCCAAGCCCATATCGCTGAGACAGAAAAATACGCGCATGTAACCTTCTTTTTCAACGGCGGCGTGGAGGAGCCTTTCATAGGAGAGTCGCGCGTGCTTATCCCCTCCCCCAAAGTCGCTACCTACGATCTGCAGCCCCAAATGAGCGCACCAGAAGTGGGCGATGCGGTGCTAAAGGCTATGGGAGAAGCCCGCGATGATACCAACGCCTATGACTTCATCGTGGTCAATTTCGCAAATGGCGATATGGTGGGGCATACAGGCAATTATGAAGCCGCGCTAAAGGCGGTAGAAGCGGTGGATTATGAGCTAGGGCGGATATTTGCCAAAGCGCGTGAGCTAGGCTATGCGGTGGTGCTTACAAGCGATCACGGCAATTGTGAGGAGATGAAAAGCGAGCAAGGCGAGGTTAAGACCAATCACACCATAGGCGATGTGTGGTGCTTCGTGCTGGCTAATGGCGTGGAAAAAGTGGATTCTGGCTCGCTGAATAATATCGCCCCAAGTGTGCTAAAGATTATGGGGCTAGCAATCCCCAAAGAAATGGATCGCCCGCTGATCTAGGCGTGCTTGATCGCTAGAATCTAGCCTAGTGATAGAAACTGCTCTCTTCGCCTATCGCTACAATCCGCACAGATACGCTGCACAGCAGGCGAGCAAGCCCCGCTCATAAATAGCTCTTGACGCAAGCGCGTAAATCTTGGGCTAAAAAATATCTCAAACATATCCTGCGTATTGCAATCCCCTATGATAAAGTCTTTATGCGCTTTGACATCGCTGCGCGTATGGCAGCAGGGCATCACCAAGCCATTATAATCCACATAAAAATTCATAGCCCCTTGGAAGCAGCCAGAATCCACTTTTCGCGCTCTTTTCATCGACTCTATGGCACCGCCTCTAGACTGCCCGCTTGTGCTTGGATTCCACACGCGATAATACACCTCCATACCCTCCATAGCAAACTGCACGCAAAACTGCTGAAAATTATCTTCTACCACGGCATAATCTAGCCCTAGCTTTTGGCGCATTTTCTCCATAGCTGGGAGTATCACAGACTCTTTGTCATAGGACTTATCCTTGCCGTAGTAATACGACATAAGCATACTATCCACCCCAGCTTCTCGCAAAGCTTCTAGATTCTCCCTACTTGCATAATCACCATTAGAAAAGATACTAAACCGCGCCTTTGGCAGAGCCGCCCTAGCCTGTCGCACGCGCTTTAGCAGTAGCTCCATATCAGCTAAAGGCTCATTAAATCTATGGAAATTTAGATCCTTGTCATAATCAATTTGCGCGAGATTATCAATAAGCTTCATAAACACTTCTTCAGGTAGCTCTATGCTTTTGCTCTTTCTATCCACGCTAGAGTTTGGGCAAAACCAGCAAGTGCGATTGCAAAAGCTAGAAATCTCTATCTCAACTAGCAAGAGATTGTCCTTGATGATACGCTTTTGTAGCTCTGTATCTGTGATAGGCAGGCTAAGGGCGGTGATCCTATCAATTAGGGCTTGAGATTTATGACTATAAAAGCCATCGCTATTTAGGAGATTGTGGAATTTGGTCTTTAGGCGTTGTGGTGCGCGCGTGTAAAGGGCTTTGATAGCTTGCTTCATCGCTTATCCTTATAATAGGCTAGAATCCAAAAACGCGCAGATTACAAAAAAAAAAAAAACGAGTCAAGGAAAGGGAAGAGCCGCCTAGAATCTATCTAGCTAGAAAAGTGCTAAAGCGTGCCTAAATGCTCGATTAAGCGTAGGGGCGTTAGGGCGTAGGTGTTTTTCTCTTTAGTAGCGGCTAGTGCGTGGGCTAGAGAGGCGTTGATGGCGGATTGTAGGGGGCTAAAGCCTTGTGCGAGATAGGCTGCGATAACGCCGCTAAGCACATCGCCGCTGCCGCCTTTGGCTAGGGCTGGTGTGCCTAGGGGATTGATATAGAGCTTGGCATTGTGGGCGATGATGGGACTTGCGCCTTTAAGCAGCAGTGTGGGGGACTTGTAAGCTTGGCTAAAGCGCAAGGCTAGCTCGAAGCGATTGTTTGCGACTTCTGCTATATCGCCGCTAAAAAGCCCGCATAAGTGCAAAAGCGCGTGAAACTCTTTGGGGTGGGGAGTTAGGACAAGATTGTGGGCAAAAGTGGATTCTAGTAGATTGGGCAATGTGCTTTCATAAAACACATCAGCATCAAGCACGCACAATCTCTCGCCGATGAAGCTAGGCTCAAGCAAGTATCCATAGCCACTGCCAAGCCCCATACCTAGGCATAGGACATTGGCGGTGGGGGGGATTGCGTGGGGATACATAAGCTCGCTATGGGTGGTGATGGTGCTATATAGCGATTGCGCTTGGCTTGGTTTGGGCGTTGGCTTTACCGCGCTTTTTGGGGATTCTGCGCGGTAGGCTTGCTCATTACCGACTAGGTAAATCCCTGCGCCTACCGCTTGAAAACAAGGGATACCGCTCGGCGTTAGCCGATGTTTCTTTAGAAAACCCCAAAAATCATCGGCAAATCCTGCCGCCTGCGACTCACTTAGAGTTGTGGCGTTTTCAAAAGTGGATTCTAGGGTTTGGGCTTCATTCCTAGAATCCACTTTTGCTTCTGTCTGTGGGGCGGCTACATTTTGCGCGGTTTGCCTAGAATCTGCGTTTTGCGCTTGATTGTTGTTTCCGTCATTGCGAGCAAGCACGCTAGTGCTTGCGTGGCAATCCATAGCTTCAAGGCTAGAATCCGCATTTTGATTATGGATCGCCACGATTTGCTGGGGCAAATCTCGCGATGACGACTCTAGCGCGGCTTGTTTGTCTGCAAGGATTCTGCGCTTTGCGGTGGTGTCTTGCTCGTTTTGCTCAAAAGTTGATTCTACTTCATTCCTAGAATCCTGTGCCGAGTTGTTTAGATTTTGGGCGGTGCTAGAATCCATATTTTGCGCGGTGGTGGGAGTGTTTTCAAAAGTGGATTCTAGCTCAAGTTGCTCGCGGCAGGATTTTTGAGGATTTTCACTTTCTGCTTGACTTTCTTCCATAAGGATTCTAGGATTTGCGGTATTGCTTTCGTAGTTTTTTGGGGATTTTAGGGCAGAGCTAGACTTGAGGTCTGCGGTTGCCCTAAAATCCCCAAAATCTGCGGAATGACTACCCAAAACAAGCGAAGCGGTCGGCGTTAGCCGATGTTTCTTTAGTAAAGCCGAATCCCTGCTAACCACACTCACCAACCCAGCCCCCATCCTAAGCCCTCCCATCGCACTAAGCTCTGCCGCCCCAGCCTTCTCCCCAGCAATCACTGCGATATGCCCAAAGCTGCCTTTATGGCAGTTGTGCTTGGTGCGGTGTGGCAAGCATAAATCGCTTTCTTCAAGCAGATAAAAGGGGCTTTGCACTTCAAAAAGCTCCCTTGATACGCCTAGATCGCCTACTAGCACCTTGCCTGTGAGATCCTTTGCCACATCGCTAAAAAGCGCGACCTTAAGCGCACCCATACTTAGCGTATAATCCGCGCTAAAGGCATAGGACTCCACGCGCCCTTGTAGATCTAGCCCACTTGGGACATCGCACGCGATTTTTAGGCGCGCACAAGTATTCATCTGCTCTAAAAGCTTGATAAACTCCGCACCTAGCTCCCCAGCAAACCCACTACCAAAGAGACAATCCACTATCACATCACAAGGCAGAAGCTTTTTTATCCACTCTACACCTGCGACTTGCGCCCTCTCACTTTGGAGCTTGCATAAGCGCGATTTAGGCTCTTTTGCCTCATAGATTCTAGTGATATAGCTGCCTTGAAGCTTTCTTGCTAGTGCGTAGCCATCTGCGCCATTATCCCCACTGCCACACACGATAGTAACCACACTGCCCTTATGCGTGAGCGAGCCTATAAGCCCACATAGAGCATTAGCGGCATTTTCCATAAGCAATTCATCGCTTAAAAGATATTTCGACTTAGCTCGCTCATCAAGGGGCTTTGTGGAGAGATAGAGATGGCGCAAGGCTTATGCCTTTAAAAACTCTTTGACATTATCGATACTCATTTGCACCAAGGTTTTAAGCGAGTTTTGATAGGCATAGGCGATATGGGGGCTTAGGAGCAAGCGATCTTGGATACTAGAATCCAAAAATGGATGATCACCTCTCATAGGCTCACTCTCTAGCACATCACAAGCATAGTAAAACTCCGCCCCGCCCTTTAGCCTAGCTGCCACGGCTTGCTCATCGACAATCCCCCCTCTACCGACATTGATAAGAATGCAGTCCTTTTTAAGCAATCCAAGCTTTTGCGCGTTGATTAGTCCCTTTGTAGCGGGGTTTAGCGGGGCGTGGATAGAGAGAATATCACTTTGAGCTAGTAGCTCATCTAGGGCTAAATGCGGATAGGCTTGGGCGGTGTTTTTGCCGCTTGTGGAGGTGTAAGCCACCTTTGCCCCAAAGCTTGTAGCAAGCTCTGCGACCCTTAGCCCAATAGCCCCAAGTCCAATGATCCCCCAAGCAAGCCCATTTATATCCCGCCGCCCTTGCGCCAAATGCGTGAAGCAAGCACTTTTAGCCCACTGCCCTTGCTTGACATAGCTATCATAATAAGGCATTTGACTTAGCAGACTAAGAGCAAAAGTCAGCGTGTGCTGGGCGACACTTAGCGTGGAGTAGCCAGCGGCGTTTTTTACAGGGATTCCACGCTCTTTGGCATACTCTACATCAACGATATTTGTGCCAGTAGCCGTTACGACAATAAGTTTAAGACTAGGGAGCTTAGAGAGCAGGGGCTTATCTAGCACGACTTTGTTGGTAAGGATAATCTCTGCATCTTTTACCCGCTCATAAGTCTCTTCATAGCTAGTAAGTGGATAGCTCACATAGCTGCCAAAGCTCTCTAGCTCGCTAAAATCCGCATTTGCGCCAAGTGTGCTTACATCAAGATTGACTATTTTCATTTCTGCTCCTTGTAGATCTAGGTAAGGTGTCGCCATAGGCGTTTTGCCCGAATGGCAAGGATATAAAAGAGCGGCGTATTCATAATGCCTACAATCGCCTTAATCGTATAATCCGCCGCTGCCATATCCATACACTCGCTAAAGCTTTTCACCCCCCAAAATGCAAAGCTAAAGAAAATAAGTGTATCAAAGCTTTGCGCAAAAATCGTAGAAAATCCATTTCTAAGCCACCAAAGCTTAGGGAAAAATCGCTTAAACGCATAAAAAATCGCCACATCAACAGGCTGGGAGATACAAAACGCCGCGATAGAAGCAAGCGCGATTTGCGTAGTAGCCGAGAGATAAGAGGGGTAAAAAGCGATACAAATAGCAAGGGCGATCACTTTTGTAACATCTGCTCGGCGGTATTTCTCGCTCAAAATATCTAGCAGCAAAAAGCTAAAAGGATAGGTCAAAGCCCCAAAGGTTAGGGGCGTGTCGCCTAGGTGAAACTGCACAGAGTAGTTTGCAGCGATGACGATGAGACTTAGGAGACAAGCGGCGATAACAAGCACCTTTAGGGGCATTTTAGCAGGGGGGGTAAAAGTGGATTCTAGCGGTTTCATAGCTGTCCTTCAATGTATTTAATGAAGCTGTAATGGCTCTAAGCCGTGCTTTTGTATGCGATAGATTCTCGTGCATTTGTGAGCGATAGACTCATCGTGGGTGGCGATGATAAGCGCACCTTGCTTGCTAGCAATATACGCTAGCAGCGCGTCCATCACGCTATGGGCGGTGGCTTTATCAAGATTGCCCGTGGGCTCATCGGCGAAAATTATAGTAGGCTGCTTCATTAGCACGCGTGCGATAGAGAGCCGCTGCTGCTGCCCGCCAGAGAGATCAGCAGAGTTTTGCTCCAAAGTGTGCGCTATGCCAAATCGCTCTAAAAGCTCCATATCAATGGGCTGCCTTGCCAAAATCGCGCCTACTTGAAGATTCTCCAACGCACTAAAACCACGGAAGAGATAGTGTGCTTGAAAGATTATCCCAAGCTTTGTGCGCAAAAGCTCAAGCCTTTGAGACTCTTTAAGCGCGTAAATATCCTGCCCCAAAATCTCCACGCTCCCGCTTCGTGGCTTTAGCATTGTAGAGAGATTTGCTAGCAGGGTGGATTTCCCAGAGCCAGAGACCCCAAGGATAGCCACACTCTGCCCAGAATCCACTTTGAGAGAGACATTGTCATAGAGCAGGGTATCAAAATGATGCGATAGCGCTTTGGCTTGTAGTAGCATACTACTCCTTGTGAGATAGGATTCTAGTAGCCCTTGTATCATCGATCAAGGGCGTGATAATCATCGAGCGAGAATAATTAGCAGAATGCACGAGTATCGTGCCAAATTTACGCGCGTAATATTTTAGCAGCACGCGTTGTAAAAACGGCTCGATACTTGGGTAAAACCACGCATTATTGCTAATCATCACAAGATATTTTGGGGCATTTGTATAGATCTCCTTGCTCGTGCCCTCGTAGCAGATCGCATTGCGCCAGAGCCTGCCTAATGCGCTAAAATCTTGCGGATCTTTGGCGGCTTGCAGTCCATCATCTATGCCAAAAAAGAGCTTATACAAAGGCTTTGCTAAGAAGTCTGGGAGCGGGATCTTCTCACCAAAGGGGGCTAAGATGACTTTGTGCAAAATCTCCACGCCCATATCTTTAAAGACATAGGTGGAGTTATGCACCTGTGATCCCTCCTCGCTAAAAGCCCCAAGCACTATGGTGATCTTCGCGCTTTTTGCTAGAAATGCCTCTAGCACGCGCTTTGGGAAGCCTTGCTGATGATTAAGCACAAAGGGCAGGATCGTCTCTGGGAAGATGATCATCTGCTTAGAATCCATAATCGCAGAATCAATATCGCTCATAATGCCTTCAAGCACAGAATCTATGGTGCTTTGCTCCCATTTGAGATCTTGGGGGATAGCACTTTGGACGATGACAATCTCATCTGCAAGCGGCGTGATATGCGCTAGGGCTTGCCTATGCGCACTAGAATCCACCATCGCCCAATCCACGCACGCAAGCAAAAGCACCGCGCTTACTAGCATTCTCACTACCCTAGCCTTGCCACGATATAGCCCAAGAGCCAGCGCACACAAAATGCCTATAAACGCCAAATCTCCCACCCCAAACACACTATACGCCAGCCACGATTGCGGCACAAACCAATCAAACGAAAAAGGCGCGAAAATCCCTAGCGCAAAGAGTGAAAAAATACGATAGATCTTGCTTGTAAAATATAGCCCTAAATACAGCAACGCCGCATACGCAAGCCCTACGCCCACACACACAAAGCCTAGCAAAAATGGCGCGATAGAAAAGCGAAAAGAAAGCCCAATCCAATAAAACAGCAACACCCCCACAAAAAACCCAAAATACCCCCCTATCGCGCGTGGCACATAGAGCCAGATACTAAAGCTCGCTAGCACAAGAATGCTAAGGAGCAAAGCACTAGCAATATGAGCTGAAAAACTTGCCTCAAGAGTAGAATCCTGCATAAGCGCGATAAGCGCAAAGACATAAAGCCACGCACAAAATCCTAGCGCATAGAGCAAGCCCAGCAGCAGACGCGAGAAAAATTGTGTTTTGGGCGTTGGCTTTGCGCGATAAGTCGTGGATCCTGCGGCGGGGGCTTGGCTCTCCGCTAGGTAAATCCCTTTGCCCCCGCCTTGAAAACCACGATTTACTAAAGAAACTGCGGCTACGCCTTGTTTTCTCATCACAAATCCTGCCGCCTGCTGCTCACTATCAAACACGCTTTCTGTTTTTTCGTTCGGCGGCGTTTCTACATTTTGGGCGTTTGTCTTAGAATCCACTTTTTGCGTTCTGTCAAAAGTGGATTCTAGCAAGCCTTTATCAAGCAAGCCCTGCGCGGAAGCTTTTTTCAAAATATTTACCTTGATTTTATGTATCTTTGGCTACAATGGTAGCCTTTTTAAGCTAAATTTTCCGTAAAGAGTGGTGATGAATTATATTGATGTCGCGCTGATTGTGATTATTGTAGTGATTGGATTTCGTGGGTTTGCATCTGGCTTTGTCGCGGAATTTTGTAGCTTGGTAGGCGTGCTGCTTGGGGTGTATCTAGGCTCGGTATTTGCTAGCCCTGTGGGCAATGTGCTCAAAAATGTCTATGACTTTGGGAGCAGCACAATCCACACGACTCTAGGCTTTATCATCGTGCTGCTTGTGTGCTGGGCTCTGTTTGTGCTTATTGGGATTGTGCTAGCAAGCAAGCTTGTATTTTTGCGTTTAGATTTTCTCAATAAAGGCTTAGGCTTTATCTTTGCCTCGGTGAAGGTGTTTTTCATCTTTAGCTTTATTGCTTATGCGGTGTCGCAAATTAGCTTTATCCGTGAAAATTTCGTGCAAAGTGCTAGGGCAAATAGCCAAATGTATGTCAATATGATCAATATCGCCCAAAAGATTATGAAGCTCTCTGTGGTTGATGGCACGCTCCAAAATCTCAGCGACATCACGCAAGGCAAGGCGAGTGCCGATAGTCTTGAGCAAGGGCTTGAAGAAGTCAAGCAAACAGTCCAGAATCTAAACACTAAATAAAGCGGATTGGTATGTTTGAGAATACTTATATCACACAGAGAATCCAAAAGGCAAACGCCCTACGAGAGCAGGATCTAAACCCATATACCAATGCGCTTACACGCACGATGAGCAATGCGGCGTTTTTGCAACGCTACGCGCATTTGCTAGAATCCACTTTTGACACCAACGCGCAAAAAGTGGATTCTGGTGATGGGGATTCAGCTTTGGATAATGCCCCAACTCTAGCCAACTCCGCAAAGGATTCTAGGATTGTAGATGAGAAATCGGGGCACAGCCGCAGTTTCTTTAGTAAATCGGGGCTTTCAAGCGATTGGCAAGGGAGTTACCTTAGCGGTAATGACTGCAGCCAATCACGCAGAATCCACGATTTATCGCTACAAGCCAAATCCACCGACCAAGCTGAAATGCCAACCGAGTCGGTTGTAGGGCGTGTGAAGTTTATCCGCATTATGGGCAAAGCCTGCTTTATCAAAATCCAAGATGAAAGCGCGATTTTGCAGGCATATTTGTCAAAAAATGAGCTAAGTGAGCAAGAATTTTTCATTGTCAAAAAGCTGCTTGAAGTGGGCGATATTGTCAATATCACAGGCTACGCATTTGTTACCAAAACAGGTGAGCTAAGTATCCACGCTAATGCATTTACAATCCTTACTAAAGCCATTATCCCTTTGCCAGAGAAGTTTCACGGGCTTACTGATATTGAAGCGCGCTATCGCCAGCGATATGTGGATTTGATTATGAATCCTGGCGTGAAAGAGACTTTTATTTTACGATCGCGCATTGTCGCGCTTGTGCGGAGATTTTTTGAAGAAAAAGGATTCTTAGAGGTAGAGACGCCAATGCTGCACCCAATCCCTGGCGGTGCTAATGCCAAGCCTTTTGTAACCCATCATAATGCCCTAGGTGTGGATCGCTACTTGCGTATAGCCCCAGAGCTGTATCTAAAGCGGCTCATTGTAGGGGGATTTGAAGCGGTGTTTGAGCTTAATCGCAACTTCCGCAATGAAGGAATGGATCACTCCCACAACCCAGAGTTTAGTATGATTGAATTTTATTGGGCGTATCATACTTATAAGGATTTAATCACGCTGACACAGGAGTTTTTCACCTACTTGCTAGAAAAGCTCCAGCTCCCCACGCAGCTACCTTGGGGCGATACGGAAGTGGATTTTAGTAAGTGGAGCACTCTAAGCTACAAAGATAGCCTTAGGACAATCGGCAATATCCCAGAATCCGCCCTAGAAAATGCCAAAAGCCTAGAATCCTATCTCGCACAAAAGGGCGTGAAGCTAGAATCCAATTTAAGCTATGGCAAGCTGCAAGATGCTGCCTTTAGCGAGTTTGTAGAATCCAAGCTCATAAACCCCACATTTATCACACAATACCCCATAGATATAAGCCCCCTAGCACGCCGCAATGATGAAGACCCAAGCATTGCTGATCGATTTGAGCTATTTATCGGCGGCAAGGAGATTGCCAATGGCTTTAGCGAGCTAAATGACCCTATCGATCAATATGAGCGATTCCTCGCCCAAGTGCGCCAAAAAGACGCGGGCGATGAAGAAGCTCAATATATGGACGAGGATTTTGTAACCGCGCTAGGCTATGGTATGCCGCCAACTGCTGGGCAGGGCATAGGGATCGACCGACTTGTGATGTTGCTTACCAACAATAAGAGCATTAAAGATGTCTTGCTTTTCCCCGCGATGAAGCCCCAAGCAAAAGGCACAGACCTAGAATCTAGCCAAGACTTAAAGGAGTAAATATGGGATATGAAATAGAGCGAGTTGATGCTGAGATTTACAATCTCATCAATGCCGAGCTTACGCGCCAAAATGAGCATTTAGAGATGATTGCTAGTGAGAACTACACTTTTCCAGCCGTTATGGAGGCTATGGGCAGCGTGCTGACAAACAAATACGCAGAGGGCTATCCAAATAAGCGATATTATGGAGGCTGCGAGTTTGTCGATGCGATAGAATCCATAGCTATTGAGCGGGCTAAAAAGCTCTTTGGTTGCAAATTTGCCAATGTGCAGCCACACTCTGGTAGCCAAGCAAATGGCGCGGTGTATAGTGCGTTGCTCAAGCCTTATGACAAGATTTTGGGTATGGATCTAAGCCACGGCGGGCATCTCACACACGGCGCGAAAGTGAGCATTACAGGACAGATCTATCAAAGCTTTTTTTATGGCGTGGAGCTAGATGGCAGGATTGATTATGAAAAGCTACGCCAAAGTGCGCATATCATCAAACCAAAGATTTTGGTATGTGGATTTTCTGCCTATACAAGAGAGCTAGATTTTGCCAAGTTTAGAGAAATCGCTGATGAAGTAGGGGCGATTTTGATGGCAGATATTGCCCATATCGCTGGACTTGTTTGCGCGGGCGAATACCCCAATCCTTTCCCCCATTGTGATGTGGTAACCTCCACTACCCACAAGACTTTGCGCGGTCCTAGAGGAGGGCTTATCCTAACCAATGACGAAGAAATCGCCACCAAAATCAACAAAAGTGTCTTTCCGGGCTTGCAAGGCGGACCGCTTATGCACATCATCGCAGGCAAGGCAGTGGGCTTTAAAGAAAATCTAAAACCCGAGTGGAAATCGTATGCCAAACAAGTCAAAGCAAACATTAGCAAAATGGCAGAAGTGCTTGTCGATAGAGGCTATGATCTAGTGAGTGGTGGAAGTGATAATCACCTTATTTTAATGAGCTTTTTGGCTAAAGATTTTAGCGGCAAAGATGCGGACATCGCCCTAGGCAATGCTGGAATCACGGTCAATAAAAACACCGTGCCGGGCGAAAAAAGAAGCCCATTTGTAACAAGCGGTATCCGCATAGGCTCTCCTGCCTTGACGGCTAGGGGGATGAAAGAAGCAGAGTTTGAGTGGATAGCACACAAAATCGCTGATATTTTAGATAATATTACTGATACAAAACTCCAAGAGCGCATTAAAGCTGAGATTAGGGAGCTAAATAGAGGGTTTGTGGTCTATCAAAAGCCCATTTTTTAAGGACGCAGTATGACAGAAATGGAATTGAAGCTCATCAAAATGCATAGCGCGTTTTACTTCAAGAAGCTTGATGGATTGGGGCAAAAGGTGCATTACAATGGGCGATTATTGTTTGATAAATTCCAACGCGTCAATAGTATGCTCACAAGCCAGATTATACGGGATCATTTCGCGCGCAAGATCACTGTGGCACATAGCCTAATTTTACCCGGTGATAAGGTAGAAAATATCGTTTTTGACTACAATGGTAGGAATCCTGATCGCTTCTACCACAAAGCACAGCTACTCTTGCGCGATGAAGGGTTCATCAATTTTACCGCTTATAACACAAAAACCCCTGGGCATTTGCATTTGTATATCCACAAAGGACACACAGATTTGAGCGAGGGGCAGCGGCTTGCACGCACACTCTCACTAAAACTTGGACAAAAAATGCCCCTTGAATGGCGCGTTTTCCCGAATATTGATTTACCAAGAGATTTTAATATACTTATCGTGCCTTATGAAGTCTATGCCAAAGAGCGTGGGGCTTCTTGGGCTAGACATATGTAGGAAGGAGCATATATGGAAGATAGGAAAGAATTAAGCGAGATTCTACTAGGAAACAATAAACAATCTTCAAGTGGCAAGAAAGCGGTGTTTGTCGTCATAGCGGCTATTGCGATTATCGCGGTGGTAGCGTTTTTGGTATGGAAATTTCTCATCACCAAAGAAGAGCCGCTAGCTACTCCAAGCGAGATTGTCGATCAAAATGCAATGAAACCAGCCGATGATGTGTTTAGTAGTAATTTTGGTAGTTTAGATTTTGGGCAAGATAGTAGTGCGCCTGGCTCCATAGATACCTATGGTATGCCCTCTATCCCACAGGATTTGAATATGGGCTTTGAGCAAGATCCAATCTCTCAAGACAATACCAATGCAGGCAATGCTGTCGATATTGACAATGCCTTGAGCAATATCGAAGATACAATTAGCCCTAGCCCCGCTCCTAAGCCCACTACCACACCTAAGCCAGAAGCTCCAAAGCCAGCAGAAAAGCCAAAACCTGTCCAAAAGCCACAAGCCCCTGCTCCTAAGCCTATTACCACGCCAAAGCCTGCGCCTAAGCCAGAAGCTCCAAAGCCCAAGCCAGAATCTAGCCCCAAAGCCCAGCCTGCTAGCGCGAGTGCCCCCGCAGTGGCAAATGGATCTGCACCTACACAAGGGTTTTATTGGCAGGTTGGCGCATTTGAGAAAGAGCCAAATGCAGAATTTTTGACACTCATTAAAAAATACCCTTATAGAATCCAGCATATTGTTTTAGACAACAAGCCAAATGCTCGCTATCTTTTAGGACCATACAAAAGCAGAGCGCAAGCCCCAAATCGCGAAGAAATAGCCAATATGTTTAAAGAAAATCCAACACCTGTCGAAATCCCATAGTATGTGCATAGCCTTTAGATTCTACTAGAATCTAAAGGCTTTTTATACAAGACCCTTTCATCTAGCGGTCAAGGATACTGCCCTTTCTAGGCAGTCACGGAAGTTCGAATCTTTCAAGGGTCGCCATCTGCTTTATCCCCACAATTATCATCTACCATATAAATGCGATCAAATGCCATAATTTTCTCCAATCTCTTTCAAACCCATTCAATATGGAATTAAATTTGCTTCATTGCTTAATATATTTATGAAGAGTCATAAAGGAGTTGTGATGATTTCTTTTGCAGCTGAGGCTAAAGTCTATTCTCTCACATATAAGGCGTTGGATTTTCGCTCTTTGCGACAAGATTTGATAGCTGGCAATATCGCTAATCAAAACACCCCCTTTTATCGCCCAAGAGATATAGAATTTACACAAATGCTAGCCCTAGAGCAAGCAGAAATACTTGAAAACAAAAAGCCACCCATTCTTCATATCGCACAAACAAAATCCAAGCATTTTAGCCTAGATGATAGTCGCACATCGCGCCATATCCATAGACCCGATATGTTTTTCCGTGATGGGCATTTGGCAAGAAATGATGGCAATAGTGTGGATTTGGACATTGAGACAACAGAGCTTGGGAAAAACTCTGTTGTCTATCAAGGCTTAACCACCGCGCTAAAAAAGCACAAAGGCATCTTAAACTACGCCATTGAAGCTGGCAAAAACATTTAACAAAGGATAAGCGATGAATTTTTTCAACTCATTTGACATTAGCGGCTATGGGCTATCGGCTCAAAGGATCCGCGCCAATCTCATCTCTGCTAATATCGCAAATGCCAACACCACGCGCACCGATGAGGGCGGACCTTATAGGCGGCAAATGCTCTCATTCCGTGCATTTGATTTTAATAAGGCATTAAACCAAAAGCTTGAGAAAAACTCTAATGGCATAGAATACGAAGATCCGCTCAACGAAGGGGATTTAGGCAAGACTCCAAAGCCCGCGATAATGGGCGTGTATATCGATAAAATCGTGCGTGATGATCGCGCACCCATTATGAAATATGAGCCAAACCACCCAGATGCAAATTCTGAAGGCTATGTCGCATATCCTAATATCAATCCTGTGGTAGAAATGGCTGATCTAATCGAAGCCACAAGGGCATATCAAGCTAATGTTGCGGCATTTCAAAGTGCTAAGACTATGGCTGGCAATGCGATTTTAATGATGCAAGCATAGCGATATAGTTGTATATAGTAAAATTACAAAAAACCGATATAATAATTTGATAAATAACACGGAGAAACCAAATGGATGAGATTAAAAAGATTGGCTTAAACCAAGCACTCTCTATCACAAGCTCTACAGGATCATCTCGCACCGCTGGGAGTAGCGATGCTTCTAGTGGGGAGTTTTCAAAGCTTTTGAAAAAGTCCATTGATGAGCTTAATCAAGTCCAAGAAACATCCGACAAAGCTCTTGCTGATATGGCAAGCGGTCAGCTTAAAGATCTTCATCAAGCAGCCATTGCTATTGGCAAAGCAGAGACAAGTATGAAACTTATGCTAGAAGTGCGCAATAAGGCTTTGAGCGCGTATAAAGAGATTTTACGCACACAAGTGTAGATTCTAGATTCTTGTGTATGCAGTTAGAAAAATCGCGTAGGATTCTTGTTTTTTTTCTGCTGCTTTTGGTGGGGTTTATCGTATTTCTAGCTGTGGCGTATTTCAAGGCAGTTTTGCCTCGCAAAATGCCCACCCTTATCATCACCAAAGCTGACATAGCAGTGCGTGGCACTATCTATACGCAGGATAATTACTCACTCGCAAGAAGCAAAAAGCTCTATAAACTAAGCTTCAACCCACGCTCCATTGACCCTGATAAAAAAGAGCTTTTTATCAAACTTCTAGAGATATATAGCCATATACCAAGATCTAAGATTCTAGAAGCTTTCGCCCAGACAAACTACACGACTCTCTCCTATGCCATAAGCCCCAATACCGCCGCTAATCTAAAAGCCCTAAATGCCAAGCTACTCGCTTATGATGTGTTCCAAGAATACGAAGATGATAGCGGCAAGCTCGTGCAAAAAATAGGGCTTAGTATCGAGGTAAGTGGGGTTGATAGGGAGTATCCGTATGCAGATTTACTAGAGCCAATTGTAGGCTACACAAGAAAGGAGCAGGAATCTGGGCTAACAATCCCCAAAGGTGTCGATGGTATAGAAAAATCCCAAGACCCAATCCTAAAAGCCGTAAGCCACGGCAAAGTATCTGGCAGGCGCGATATAGGGTTTAATGTCATTCAAAGCAAGGGGGCATTGCAGCAAAAACGCTATGATGGCTTTGATGTGGTGCTAGGCATTCCGCTTAAATTCCAGCAAAAAGTAGAAGCCATCGTAGATGATGCCATTAGGGAGTTTGACTCTGATGAAGTGATCGCTGGCGTGCTACATCCAAAAACAGGGCAGATTCTAGCCCTAGCCACTTCCAATCGCTTCAATCCAAAATCCATACGCAAGCAAGACTACACAAGCCTAAAAATCCGCGCGATAGAGTCCTTTGAGCCCGGCAGCACCATTAAGCCACTAGTCTATGCGCTACTTTTAGAAAAGAAGCTTATCAATCCACTAAGTGCCATTGATCTAAACGATGGCTACTACCGCGTGGGGCGATATATCATCAAAGATGATTCCATAATGCCCAAAAATCCCACGATAGAAGATGTGCTTGTGCGCTCTAGCAATGTAGGAATGGTCAAGCTCTCAATGCTACTTAGTGGGAGAGAATTTTATGATGGGTTAAAAGCATTTGGGCTAGCACAGATTACAGGGATTGATCTGCCTTATGAGAAAGATGGCGTGATCCCATCTGTGCGCGAGCTAAGCCAAGAGTCCTCCGCGGCAAAGGCATCGGTGTCTTATGGCTATCGCGTGCGCGTTACTTTTATGCAGCTTTTGCGCTCTTATGGGGCATTTGTCAATGGTGGATATTTGGTTACCCCACATATCACACAGCACTTCATCGCCCAAGATAGCTCCATCTATGTCCCCAATCTCCCATCTCCCAAGCACGCTATCTCTAGCACCACCGCGCAAAAAATGCAAGAAGTGCTAATCAAAGTCGTAGAATCTGGCACGGGCAAAGCAGCTAAAGTAGAGCAGATTATCGTAGGGGGCAAGACAGGCACAGCACGAGTTGTGGCGTCATCTGGTGGCTATGGCGAGACTTATAATGGCTCATTTTTTGGCTTTGCCAAAGATGATGAAAACGCCTATGTCATAGGGGTAGTAACCTTTGGCTCATCAGGGCAGCACTACTATGGCTCACAAACTTCTGCGCCTGTTTTCCAAAAAATCGCCAAAGAGCTTATCGCCCAAGGCTATCTCAAACCAATCAAAAAGGACAAACAATGATAATGCCATATATTCGCGGTATTAGAGTGTGTATTTATAGTGTGCTTCTTGTAGGCTTAGCTTATGGGCTAGATTCTAAGCAGCTAGAATCCACTTTACAAGCACAAGGACTCTCTGCCCAAGTCGTGCAGAAAGTGGATTCTGGCTTGCAGGGATTTACATTTGCCATAGTCGAGCAAGATAGATTCTGGATACCTCTGCTCGCCCACGATAGTGGCAAAATCATCTTAGGCATATCGCCAAACCTTGTCTTTTCCAAAGATGAGAAGTTTGATGCCAAGCTTGAAGCACTTTTGCAAAAAGTCAGCCTACACAACAAGCAAATCACCGATGATGGCGTGCTAAAGGTATTTAAACAGCACGCAAATAGCACCATAACTATCGCAAACAAATCAGCCAAAAACACACTTTATATGGTGCTTGATCCCAACTGCCCTTATTGTAAAAATGAAATAGAAAAGCTTGAAGAATATGCCAAAGATTCTACACTCGTGCTTATGATTGTAGGCATTCTCAAGCAAAGCTCCATAGATAAAGCAGCGGCATTTACCAAGCTTATCCAGAGTGCCAAAGCCAAGAATGAGCAAATCGCCGTGCTAAAAAGGGTGTTTGACAAAAACTTTGACCCAAGTAGCGTGCGCTTTGATAAGCCCACAGAGCAAGGAGATATCACTGCCAAACTTACTCCAATAGGGCTAGAGCTGCAAAAAGCAGGCTTGCAAGGCGTGCCATATATCATAAAAACCCCCGCTAAATAGATCTACTATGCGCTTAAGCAGGGCGTTTAGTATGATTGAGCTAGTGTTTGTGATAGCCGTGCTTGGTGTGCTAAGTGCTACGCTCATCAAGCAGCTAGATTTTAGCAAGAAAGCCTGCTATACCAAGCTAGCCCACACACTAGGCACGATACAAGAGCAGCTCTCTTTTCTCTATACGCGCCACAGCCTGCTAGGCAGCAAGCCTACGCAATCCCAAGTGCGCGCACTTATAGAAGCCCACACACTAGAATCCAAACAATGTCGGCTAGGCTTTGTGCGCAATCGCTTCCGCGCAGAAGTAGCGGGCGTGGGGGTGAATTTCACCCTAGAGCCAAGTGATTTGAGTATCCAGCCCTCGTTTAAATGCCCCTTTTCTAGGAATATTGTTTGTAGAGAGATTCTCTTGCGCAATAAAAGACTCTAGGCAAGGAGCAAGATTAAGGATTGATAAGCCTTGCATCACGGATAGGGGGATTGAGCAAAAAGAGATTATCCAAATCCACAGAAAAGAGGCTATCCACATCGCAAGGGCGGATTCCAATGCCCCTGCCCCTTGGGAGCTGAGGGTTGTTAAACACCGTCATACACTCATTTTTATCCAGCACAAAGGAGCGGATTTGCACTGCGGGCGTGGTTGTGGGGATAATGGTATAGAGTGTCTCATATTTTTTAGAATCCAAATCTTCATTACAATTTTTGCGTGTAAATAATCCATCTTCGCCTAATGCTAGGCAGACATCTTGTGTGCCTAGCTGCACAAACTGCACCGCACCAAGCCCAAAATCCTTAAAAGGGTCATTTTTACTCATATCCTCTGTCAAAGGAATATCCCGTATAGTCCAATTCCTATCTTTCCCAAAGCCCACAATATCCCCAGAAAACGCACTTCGTATCGACACAGGTGTGGTAAATTCTACAAAATCTGGCAGCTCCGGGTCATCAGCATACGCACTCAATACAAGCACTGCAACAAGCAAGAATCTTTTCATACCCACTCCTTATTTGAAATTCCCAAAACGCACAGGGACATGATCTGAAGCTAAATGCGATCGCACGCTAGCTGCCATCAAAAGCGCGGTGATAGCAGGCAGAGCAAGTGTCCTCCTATCACTAGAGCTTCGCCCCACAACCGCATAGTCCAAAATCCTATTTGCCGCCCCCCTACTAAAATGCGTGGCGGAATTTTGCGTAACGATGTGTATATGATTGGTGATCCTTGTATCAAGCCCAGATTGCAAGCTAGCAGGATCGCGGTTAAAATCCCCAGCGATGATCCAGCTTAACTCCGGGCGAGTGATAAATTCATCATGCACGGCGGTTACTAAAGCAGTGGCATCTCCACCGCCACTTGCTAGCGCGTGGATATTGAAAAACACATCATTACCGATTCTAATGCCAATAGCAGGGCGTGAAACATCAGCCGCAATCCTATCTTGACGGATTACAAAGACTTCCTCCGCCTGCCTAGCACTCACAATCGCCATATTCACCCTTCTAGCCCCTACATCGATATTGGCATAGTAGATAAACACAGAATTTGGTCTTGATCTCGTGCCTAGATCCCAAGTGTATTCCTCAATGGGCGTGCCGCCGGGCTGGATCACTCTGCCTGTGGGTCTAGCAGTGGCAGGCACTCTGCCTGCTTCTTGCACCATTAGGATATTCACAGGATTATCGCCTGTGATGAGCTGCCTCACACTTACATTCCACTTATTCTCCGTGCTAGCTGAAGAGCCTTGCAGATTCCAAGTCCCCACGACATAGTCCTCAATCCTGCCAAAAAGTAGGCTTATGCCTAGTAGCATTAGCGCGATAATCTTCATTGTGCCACTCCCTTATGTCAATGTCGTATCAATCTATCTGCCATCGGTGCTAAAGACTACACCTGCTTGAAGCGGCGGCGCGGTGATAAACCACTGCTGATCGCTATTTAGCTGCCCGCCTTGCACGCAGTCTGTGAGAAAAATGCTAAAAAATCTCGTGGCTTGATTGCTCGGTGTCTCTAGGCATTGCTTGGTGGCGACATTTTGGATTTGCACCGCTTGATTGTCAAAGAAATTAAACCTCCATAGCTGCGCTGGATCTTCCATATTGCAGTAGCTGTGGATTACGCCATTTCTATACGCGCTTAGGCAGGTGCCTTCCTTGGCATTTTGGATTGCCACACTGCCATTAGCTTTGGTAAAAATCCGCCAAATCCTAGCCCCACCGAAATCTAGGGTATCTATCAGTGGATACCCCCACACCCAATTCCCCACCGCTAGAGCCCAAAGCGTCAAAACACCCCCCTCAGGGCTCATAATGGAGAGTAAATCAGACACACTCTCTCTACCGCTACTATTCCCCGCTAGCACAAGTAGCTCTGTATGCTCGGTGGGCGTGTGGTTGCCCGCTTCATCGGTGTTTGGTCGAGGGAGTATGTCTGTAAGGTTTGCTCCCTCTACAAGCGAGACTTTACTAGAATCCACTTCATCAATATCCACAGGCGGCGTAGGAGAATCCCCAATGCCCAAATCCACGCTTACACCTACTTCTTGCGCCAAGCAAACCCCAGATAACAGCACCGCACACATAGTCAAACGCATAGCAACTCCCAATGTCGTAATAATGTATCCGCGATTGTAGGGCAAAATGTATTAAACACCAAGCAAAGTGCGGTAAATTTGCCTAAAGACACACGCCCTAACACCCAATATCAACATACGCGCATTGTAGTAGCAAGCCCTTTATTTCAAGCCATTTCACACAAAGCACGCAGATCCACCACCCCTAGCCCCTAGATCTGCGGAGATTTGTAGGCGAGATAGCCCACACAATTTAGCAAAATCGCCAAGCCAAGCAGCCCCACAAGCGCGTAGGTAAAGCTATGAAAATGATCATAAATTTTGCCAATCACCACAGGGGATAGTGCGGCGATGAGGTAGCCCACGCCTTGTGCCATAGCGGAGAGTTTGGTGGCGGTTTGGACATTGGAGCTTTTTGTAGAGATAAAAAGCAGCGCGATCCCAAACACACCGCCCACAGGCACGCCAATAAGCACAGAGACGATGAGCGCCACCCATGCTTGCTGGGAGAGAAGCAGCAAGGCGAAGCACACAATATATGTCCCACAGATGAAAATGATGAGATAGATTCTGCGCGCATTTGGCAAAACCCCAAGCATAAGCGGCGCGAAAAACGCCACAGGCACGAGAATGCAATGCGCTAGAATCATCATCTGTGAAGCAAAATGCGCAGAGAAGCCAAAGGATATAAGAAAGCTAGGATACCACGCGAAAAAGCTATACGCAATCGCGCTTGTGATCCCCATAAACAGCGTGATTTTCCACGCATTTGCATTGGCAAAAAGCGTGCCTTTGGCGGTGGATTTGAGCTTGGGGCGTGAGATTCTGTGGTTGCTCATTTGAGGCAGATAGCTAGCAATGGCAGCCACTGCGAGAATCGCCCAGCTAGAGAGAGCTAAAGGCACAGGGAGTAGCCCCATAAGTGGGAGGATAAGCAGCACCCCAAGCATAGCAGAGAAATTCAGCACAAGGCTGTAAATCCCCATTATTTTGGGGATTTGTCGGGGGAATTTGGCTTTGACAAGGCTTGGGAGTAGCACATTTGCCACGGCAATCCCACTGCCCATAATCGCCGTGCCGATGAAAAGCTCCGCGCTCCCGCCCACGCAGCGCACAATCTCACCTAGCAGGATACAAAGCAGCCCCACAAACATCGCACGCACAGGCTGAAAATACGAGACGACAAAAGACACAAGCCCAAAGGCAAGCAGCGGCAGGCTGGTGAGCAGCCCAGCAAGCGCGGCATTAAGCGCGTAATACTCACGCACGCTATCCACCACAGGCGCGATAGAAGTGATAGGGGCGCGGAGATTTAGGGTGATCAAAATAATTGGCAATAGATTGATGAAAAAGATCTTGCGGCGTGTGTTGGCGGAGTTTTGTGGTTTGTTCATTGCTGGCTCTTTGGGGTTTGGATTCTAGTGTGCTTAGAGAATCGCGACTTTTGCTATGGGCTTTGCTAGAGCTTGTGATACGACTAGAATCCACTTTTGCGATGCAGCCATAGCAGCTCCAATGCTTTAAATATGTCCGTGTGTGATAAATATGTCCGTGATTGTAGGGAAAAATATATTAAACACCAAGCAAAGTGCAGCAATATTTGCCCAGAAGCTCTTAAATACACATTTGTGGCATTGTGTGAAAAGTGGATTCTAGGGGGTTTGATTAAAGGGGCGATTTATCACATTGCGAGCCTTGTGCTAGCACGGCGCGGTCAAGCGAAGTTGCTAGAAGCAAGGCATAGCCGCAGCCTTTTGGTAATCCACACTAGAATCCACTTTTGAAATACTATGCAGGATAAGGCTACTAGGGACTATTAGGCTTTATGCGAGCGTTTCTACCACTTGTTTATAGGCTCTTGCTTCTCTCTCTTGCCACAGCACCACGCTTTTTATACATTCTTTTTGGATAGCTTTGATGAAGGATTCTATAAAGTCAAAGGCGATTTGATAATCTTGCGTTGCACTAGACTCTACATTTTTGTCATTTTGAGTTTGCGTAGCAAGCGAAAAATCTCTTTTGGATTCCACTTGAGATACTTCGCCTAAAGGCTCAGTATGACAAGCGGTGGGCAAAACAGGTAGTAAAACACGCATTTCTTTAGCGATTTTTCTATTAAACTTATTTCCATAGTCAAATTTCCCAAAACTCGCTTTTCTAAATACGCTTACAAAATACAGCAAAGAGTAGCGATTCCACTTATCTTTATGCACTAAAGGATAAAGCCCTTGAATATGTGAGTAGCCTACAAAATCTCTAGGCTGATAAAAAATGCCCTCCGAAGTTGTCGTGTCGCTATAAGTTATCATATTGCCCTTTTCTGTTGGTTCTAATCCCACATAAGCACTTACACCATTATTAAGGCTAGAGTTTGTTACCACAGGCACATCGCCCTTTGTCTCAAAAAGAGTGGTATTTGTCATTTTATATGCCTTAGTTGGCTTTATCTCAAACAACTCGCCGATTTTAAAGCTCTCCCACTTAAGCGGCACTTCATTCGGCGTGCCGCTTACTCTCTCTCTCTCTCGTTTTGGCGTGCTTAGATTCTCAAAAGCTTTTAGTGCGTCTTTTTCTTTTTGGCTTAAAGTATAATCATTTAAGCCTGTAACCTTAAGATAGGCTTCAAGTTCTTGAAGACGCTCGGCTTCAAGTTCCTTGATGTAGGATTCCATATAGTTAAAGGCGATTTTGCCGTTGAAAGCTGGTAGAGATACGACATCATTTTTTAATGTTTCTTTTCTTGGATAACCATTGAAACCGCCATAGCCTAATTTTGACACAAGAGTGGCAAAATAAATTTTAGCCTTTTTAGTCCATTCTTTAGGCAGGTGCATTACTAAAATATTATTAGCTAACACAAATTTGCCATCGTGATAAGTTACCGTGCCACTATATTCACCCCTTGTTGAAATTGTTAAACTATCACAAAAGATTTCATTTGCTGGAATATCTTTGTCTTTAGTATAATAATTTATCCCATTATTGATTGTAATCCCACTTATGACGGGTATTGTTTCGCTATCAGGCTCATTAAACTTTGTTTTATATTGTCTATTTTTTCCATAAATCCAAGTTTCATCAACATCAAACAAATCGCCGATTTTAAAGCTTTTCCACTCGCCCCCGTTTTGCTTGAATTCTATTTCAAGCTTTACTAAACGAGGGCTAAGGGCGTTTCCCTCCAGCCCTGCCTTATTGTCATGTTGAGGCGTAGCCGAAACATCTTTTCCTTTGTCATTGCTCCCTTGCGTAGCAAGTGAAGAATCTATAATGGCGTTTTTGGATTCTATGTTTTTAGATTCTTCGGTCGCTATCGCTCCCTCAGAATGACAAGGGGAATGCTCAGTATGACAAGGCAGAGAGGCTTCAGTATGACAAGAATTTTTTAGCACATTACTCACTTCCCACGCGAGATACTCACTCACGCATTTTTTAAAGTCCGCTAAAGTCGGCGTTGTGTCAATTTTCTTATGCTGGTCAAAGTTCCAATCCGCCCCACTTTCACTAATGAAATCTTCTACATACACTTCGCTTAAGTTAATGGGCTTTTCATACACGCTATTATCAAGCTTGGCATTTAAGCCTTGTTTGTAGATTTTAAGAATATCTTTATATCTTTGAGCGGGTTTATCTACTTCTTGCAAACTTCTTTTTGTGCGTTTGTAGCCATCATTTCTAAAGTCTATAAATTTCACTGGCTTTTCAAAATCGTGCGGGATTTTTGCCTCAAAGATATAAATACTTGTCTGCACTCCTGCCATAGGCTGAAATAAATCTATGGGCATTTTGATACTAGCTTTTAGTGTGTGCTTTTTCAGTATGGATTGGGTTATAGGGATAGCTTGTCCATTACCTGCGCTATCTTGGATAATGATAGCTCCTAAGCCGTGAGGGCGCATCCTATCTAGTCCAAACTCTATAAAAGGAAGTCCATTATAATCCCAAGTGAAAGGGGGATTAAGCAGGATTCTAGTGGGGGCAAAGCTTACATAAAGAGAATCTTCTGTCTCAAAGGTATTTGCCTTATAGATTTTACTAGAGCCATCACCGCGTAAAATCATATTACTCGTAGCTAGGGCAAACATCTCGGCGTTGTATTCTATCCCTAAAAGCTGCTTAGTCTTAAGCTCTAAAATGGCTTTGTTTGCTTGTGTGGAGTGCTTGGCTGTGTTTTTATAGACATCTTCTATCATTTGCTCCATACTAGAGATAAGAAAACCAGCTGAGCCTGTGGCTAAGTCCATAACTCTATCTGTGCTTGTGATGTCTAGGATTTGGGTCATCATTTTGGTAACATAAGGGGGAGTTAGCACTATGCCTAGCTCCTTGCCATCGCCTAAAGCGTATTTTAAAAACTCGCTATAACACTCACCCATAATATCTAAATGCCCATTAAGCCCATCAATTTCTTTATAAATATGTGCGTAAATGTAGGCGAAAATTTGCTTATTGATACTTGAGGGTTCTTTAAGAATGTGGGCTATGATTTTGTGATTTGGATTTTTCTTTTCACCTTCTTTATAGGTGAAATTTTTGGGAATCTTATCTCTATCAGTATCTTTTCTAATCTCGTTAAAAGAATCTAACATAAGCTTTCTTTTTGCACTATCTGGGACTTTGACTTGTAAAAACTCTTCAATGCGTTCAAACACTAGCTCCCCATCTCTTAGCCCATTTTCTTGTGAGCCTTGTAGGTCGGCTGGGCTTAGCCCTTTGGTTAGGATTCTATACTCATTACTCATCACACTTTGCATTGATAGAATCATACCTGCGATGTAAAGCACTCTTTGGGGTGCGGTGATGTTGTGATTGTGCATAAGCTTATTAAGCTGGGCACTATGATAGGATAAATGCCATTTACCTCTGATAAGTATCAAGTGCCTATCCTCTTCTGTGAGTTTGCACTCTTCTTTATAAAAATGTGTAAAGCTTTTGGCATTTTCTAAAAAGTCTAAATTTGTGTGTTTTATCTCCTTATAGGCAAGTGAAGAGTCTGCAAAGACACAGGCGATTTTTACCCTTACATTTTGGCTATTATCTCCTGCTATGCCTATGGCGATGATTTCTTTGTAGTGGTCTTGCTTTTGACTTTCATTTTGCAATGCCACCCTTGCGTAATGCAAAGCACCATTAAGGGCGTATTTGCTAATGGCATCGTTAGAAAAATCTAGGGCTTTTTCATTATCCTTTGCGTATTTTTCAAGCTTCCCTACTCCTAGCTTACACTCAAAAATAACTGGGATAATCTCATTATCAACTTTGTATTTTTCTATCACAAAATCTGGTATCCCTGTGCCTGTTTGCTTCTTGGTCTTGCTTGCACCTTTTAGGGCGTCTTTGAGATAGGCACTTGCATCTTTTTCTAAGAAGTCTTTGCCTAGCTTTAAGCCCATAGACTTTAGCTTCTCTCTTACCCATTCATCAACTTGCACTTCTTTATTCCACTGCATACCGCTTCCTTTTATCTCTTTTTACTTTTAGCTTAGCTTCTCTCTTGCGATTCTTTTTGCTACATCTAGGGCTTCTTGGATTTTGTTAGGATCTGTAGTCTTACCTCCAGCGGTAGCAAAGTCATCTCTGCCCCCGCCATTGCCCCCTAAGATTTGTGCGACTTGCTTTACCCACGCTCCGGCTTTGAGATTTGCCACACCTTTTACCCCGGCAGTTAAAGCTACTTTTCCACTAGATTCTGTTACAAGCAAAATCGCTACTTTTTCATTCTCATTTTTTGCCCTATCTATGATGTCTTTTGCCTCTTTTGTTTCCACTGAATCTAGCTTTAGGACGATGAGTTTCACCCCATTTACTTCCTCATAATCTAGGCTTTTGACACTTTGCTTTGCCTTGTTTGCGTTATCTCTTGCTTCTTTGAGTGCATTTTGCAATTTTGCCACACCTTGCAAGACATCTTGAGCTTTTAGCTGCTCTTTTAGGCTTTTTATGGATTCTAATGCTGCTTTGCCATAGCTATATGCCGCTTTGCCGCACACCGCTTCAATACGCCGAACACCGCTACTGACACTACTTTCACGCACGATATAAAAGCTCCCAATCTCTGCGGTATTGTGGATATGAATCCCCCCGCATAGCTCGACAGAATCGCCGAGAGTTATCACACGCACACTCTCCCCATACTTCTCGCCAAAAAGTGCCATAGCCCCCTTTGCTTTTGCCTGCTCTATGCCCATAGTCTCACAAATTTGCGGTGAAGATTCTGCGATTTTGCTATTGACTAAAGCTTCTATTTGCTCTAGCTCATTGACGCTTAACGCCCTTGGGTGGCTAAAGTCAAACCGCAAGCGATTTGCTTCTACAAGGCTTCCAGCTTGGGCGATATGAGATCCTAGAATCTGCCTTAGAGCATAATGCAATAAATGCGTAGCAGAGTGGTGCTTAATGATTTCAAAGCGACTAGAATCCACTTGTGCTTTTACCAAATCCCTTGCTTTTAGCATATTTACTGCGACAACTTTAGAGAGATTTAAACCAAAGTATTTTTGCGTATCTAAAACTTTAGCGACTATGTTCTGTGGATTGCCACGACTTCCTAAGGAAGTCTCGCAATGACTAGAATCCACTTTTTGAGATTCTGCTCCACTAGACTCTTGGCATTTTGGGGTTGTGGGTTTTAGCTCACGCTCACAAGGGGTAGAATCCACAATTCTAGTATTTGCGGTGGTGCTTGTGCTGTTTTTTACAAATTTTGAGGGGGAGCTAGACTTGAGGTCTGCGGTTCTCTCAAAATTTGTAAAATCGGTGCAATGATTACCCAAAGACGAATTGTTACAAGCTGAATGCCCCAAACCAAGTAAAACTCCTGTATCCCCCACCGGTCCCCCTGACTCTGGATAAAACGGCGTATCTTCCAACATCACCCAGCCCTCTTGCCCTGCTTCTAAAGATTCTATGCGTTTAAAGCCAGAATCCAAAAGGGCTAGAATCTTAGATTCCACACTCATACGCTCATAGCCTACAAACTCATTCTCGCCATACTCACTCAACAGCGCATTAAAATCGCCTTCTTTGATAGTATCACCGCTGCCCCTCCAGTGTGCTTTGCTTCTATCTTTTTGCTCCTGCATACATTTTTCAAAGCCCTGCAAATCTACGCTTAAATCAAGCTCCCTTAGCATATCTTGTGTTAAATCAAGTGGAAAGCCGTAAGTGTCATAAAGCTTGAAAGCAACTTCACCGCTAAAATGCGTTGCATTTTGCGACAAATGCGGGAGCTGCGAAAAATCGCACAGCTCTCCGCTAAGGTAACTCCCTTGCGATTTTCCTTGCAACCCACATTTCTCATCAAAAATCTTAGAATTGCTGGAGTCTTGCTTTGTAGAATCCACGATTCTAGTATTTGCGGTGGTGCTAGTGGGGCTTTTTGTGGATTTTAGGGCAGAGCTAGACTGATGGTCTGCGGTTGTCCTAAAATCCACAAAATCGCCGCTATGATTACCCAAAGATGAATTGTTGTTAGCTGAATGCCCTCTTAATTTTTCTAGCTCCGCTTGAAACAACGCCATCCCCAACTCTATCGTCTCAAAAAACCTCTCTTCCTCTGCTTTGCATTGCTCTTGTAGGGCATTTTTACGCTCTTGCAAATAGCTATAATGCCCGCCCATAGTATCACACACCACCCCCACCACTTCGTATAAAAACGCCTTTCTTAAGCCTAGTAAATAGCCGTGTCTCACCGCTCGGCGCAAGATTCTCCGCAAGACATAGCCCCTGCCTTCTTTGTCAAAATTTACCCCTTGAGCGAGCAGAAAGGCGACAGCGCGCGCGTGATCAGCGATCACCCTAAAACTAGCCCCACTTTCATAGATATATGTTTGTTTGCTTAGGGATTCCACTTTGTGGATTAAAGGCACAAAAAGGCTAGAGTCAAAATTAGAGCGTTTGCCCTCTTTCAACGCCACCACGCGTTCTAGCCCCATACCTGTATCAATGCTAGGCTTAGGTAGCGGCTTCAACGCCCCACTAGAATCCCGCTCATACTGCATAAACACAAGATTCCATATCTCTAAAAATCTATCCCCCTCTCCGCCGAAATAATCCTCCTCCCCATTAAAAAACTCTGCCCCTTGATCCACATATATCTCACTGCAAGGTCCGCAAGGTCCTGTATCACCCATTTGCCAGAAGTTATCCTTATCGCCCATTCTTTTAATGCGTTCTGGCTCTATATGCTCGCACCACAGCTCATAGGCTTCATCATCGCTCTCGTGTATCGTTACATATAAAAGGCTCTTATCAAAGCCTAAAATTTCTGTTACAAACTCCCACGCATACGCAATAGCTTCTTTTTTAAAATACGCCCCAAAGCTAAAGTTGCCAAGCATTTCAAAAAGCGTGTGATGGCGCGCTGTGTAGCCGACATTTTCTAAGTCATTATGCTTCCCGCCTGCACGGATACAAAGCTGCGCGCTTGTAGCGATATTGGGACTTGGGGCTGGAATCTTGCCTGTGAAAATATCCTTGAACTGCACCATTCCCGCATTGGTAAAAAGCAAGCTCGCATCATCTGGGACTAAAGGCATAGAGCTATACACCTTATGCCCCTTTTTTTCAAAAAATTCTAAAAACTTGGCACGAATATCCATAACAACCCTTTATGATAAATTCCTAGCATTGTAGCAAATTCCCCCTTGCGCTCTAGCGAGATATGCCTACAATGCGCCACCTAAGCCATTTGTCCAAGATAGCGTCTAAGTATCTCACACGCGCTTAGAGAATCTAGCACGCCGTTTTTCCTATATGCTTGCCTAGACTCTCTTTTGGCGTGGTGTAAAGACTCTAGCGCGTGCGTGCTAGTAAAATCCTCATCGACATACACCACCTCCCCACCAAAAGTAAGCAACCCCACAAAATGCTTAATGCGTTTCTGCGTGCTCGTATCTCCTCCTAGCCCTCCGCTTGGCAGCCCTATAATAAGCCTCTCCACACCCATTTGTGCTAGAAGCTCTGCAAGCTCTGTGGCAGCTTGATTGCGATTGCGCCGTATAATTGGCTTTAATGGCAGGATAATGCCTTGCACAATATGCGCTAGCCCTATGCGCTTTAGCCCCACATCACACGCTAGGATTTTAGAGCTTTGACTAGAATCCACTTTTACACTCCACTAATATTATGCGCCGCTAATGATTATGCGCCCATTTTCGCGCGTAATTTTGCCCATAAGCTCATACTCAAGCACCTTTTCCCCAAAGCGCGCAAAGGCTTCTTCAAAGGTGGGGTTACTTAGGGCAAATTCTAGCAGCCTATCGCGCTCTTTGGCTTCTTGCGCCTTAAGCCCAAAGCGCGTGGCTAGGGCTTGTGTGAAAGCTTCTATATCGGTGATCGCACTCGCACGCTTTTTAGCTAGCAAATCCTGCGTGCCAAGCGACTCTCCTATGCGGTGAGATAGCACAAATATCGGCTTATCAAGCTTGGTGCAAAGATTAGCACTAGCAAGTGAGCCGCTATATCGATCGGCTTGAGGGATTATGACAATATCGCTCAAAGCCACGATCAAGCGATTTCTATGGAGGAAGTCATATCGCTGGGGGGTGGGATTGCACTCATACTCACTAAGCACAAGTCCCTGCTGTGCGATAGCTTGGATCATCTTGGCATTGCTTGCTGGGTAGAAGCGATCAAGGCTTGTAGGTAGCACGCAAATCGTGCTAGGCAGCGCGGCACTATGGGCGATAATATCTGTGCCTAGCGCACCACCGCTCACAATAATCGCACCGATATTGGCTAGAGATTTGGCAAGCAAGGTGGTGTAGGTTTGAGTGTAGGTGTTAGGCTTTCTTGTGCCGATTATGGCGATCTTTAGCCTAGGGTCTAAAAGCGCGCTATCCCCTAGGGCAAAGAGCCTAGCAGGCGGATCTGGCAAGATCTGCAAAGAGCGCGGAACATCAATAAGATAAGGCGATACGCTGCTAGGGCTTGGCATATTATAAGCTAGAGTCTAAATCACTAGAATCTAAAAAATCTTTAGGCTTTTTGCTGGGGTTTTGCTCATTGCCATTCCACTTAATATCGATAAATCCTTGCTTTTTCTTAGCCTTATCACTTGGGCAGCCAGAGACAAAGGCTTCTACTTCATTTTGCGCACAATCTTGGCTACTCTCATAAGTCTTTGTGGATTTTTCGCTTTTGACTTTGGGCTTTGGCGGCTGGGCGGGCTTGGCTTTTGCCTTTTGCTCATTACTTACGCGCTTAGCTTCTTTAAACATCGTGGTATCAATCTTTGAAGGCTTTGGGATCGGCTCTTTAGTAGGTGGTGTTTGGGCTTGCGCGGTTTGTGGAGCAGGGGCTTGGGCTTCTTGAGCTTCTGGGGCTTCTAGGAGAGTCTCTAAAGGCGCAGGGGAGCTAGAATCTGCTTGCAAAGGCTCGTTGCTTGGGGTGTGGTCTAAATACGCATTATGCGGTATTTCGCCACCTTGTGCTGAGTCAAAAAGCCCTGCGATTCCATTGTCCTTTTGGGTAGTATCTGGGGCATTGTCTTTTGGGGCGTTAGTTTGGGCGTTGGGCAGCTGGCTTGGTGCGCTAGGGAGTATGGGGGCTGTAGATTCTGGTGTGTGTGCTAGCGTGCTAGTCTCTGTGGTGGGGGCTTTGGGCGGAGTTTTGGAGAGATTTTGAGCAAGTAGCGTGCGTGCCACAGGGAGATCTTTGATATACACAAGCTCCACTTCTTTGAAGAGACTATGCTTGGCATTTGCTAGGGCTTTAAAGGTGCTTTTATGTGGGTGGCATATCGCTATGGCATAGCCCTTTTTCTTGGCGATTTTTATCGCAAGCTTGAGTTGATCTGTCGTGTAGCTCACACTTGGCGTGTTATCTAAAAACACATCGCGTGAGAGCAGTGGGCGGCTTGCCTGCTTATAGAGCTTTGGCGCGGCTGTATCAGCACTTGTCCTAGAATCCACAAACTCTATCCCAAACTCCCCTAGCACTTGCAAGAGATTTGCCATATCAGGCTCGCTGGCAGTAAATTTGCTACCGGTGTGATTATTGAGAAACATCAGCCTAGGGAACTGCTCTTTGATTGTCGCGATCTGTGCGCGGATCTCATCTTGATTGGAGCCTACTAGAATCCACTTTTGGCGCGAATGCTGTGGATTTTGGGCTTCTAATGGCAAATGCACCATATAAAAAGGCGTAGAAGCCGCAAGCTTTGCCGTATCAGGAGAGTCCGGACTCACAGGGAAAAATGAGGGCGTGATGGGCAGATTAAGCTTTTGCAAGTCATTAAGCTGGCTTTTGTATGCTAGATCGTCCATAATGATAGCAAGCTTTGGCTTTTGCTTTTTGGCTTGCTTCTTGGGTGGGGCAAGTGTCTTTATCACAGGCTCTTGCACTGCTACTTGCTCTTTTGTGTCATTTTTGGCATTGGCTCTAATTTTATCCCAATCAATGCTAGATTCTTGACTAGATTCTGCGTTGCTAGATTCTGCTTGAGTGTCTGGGGTGCTTGGGCTTATGTGCTCGGCTTTGGCGGCTTGATCGATCTTGTATTCTTTATAAAGTCCATAGCCAAAATACGCGCCCGTAGCGATGACTGCGATAATCACAAGCGAGCTGATAAGCTGCAATACCTTGAAAAACTTTGTTTTATTCATATCTTATCCTAAAGTGATTTCTACTTCTAGTGTGCTTACTTCTTGGTTAGAATCCGCTCTTATAGCGATTTTGTCCGTTTGGGTGTATTTGCGCACCACGGCTAAAATCTCTTCTTTCATCTGCTCCATATACGGCACTTTCACGCTTCTCTCGTGTGCTAGCATTATCGTAAGCCTATCGCGTGCGACTTTCGCGCTGCCGCCATCTCTGCTAAAAAGTTTCCAGCTCATTGAAACAGCCTTTTAAAGCCCTGCAAAATCCCGCCTTGCTTCTTAAACTCCACAAATGGCACTTCATCACCTAGGATTCTAGCCACAATGCGCTTGTAGCATTCGCCGCTTATGCTAGATTTGTCATAGATCACAGGCTCGCCGCAGTTTGTCGCAGATACGACTCTCTCATCTTCTGGCACAAGCCCGATAAGCGGGATTGCTAGGATCTTTAGCACATCTTCACTACTAAGCATAGAGCCATTTTCCACAAGCTCTGGCTTAATGCGATTGATGATTAAGTGCTTTTGCACCTTTGCGCCCTTGGCGGCTTTATCACTTTTAGCATCGATTATGCCTATGACTCTATCGCTATCACGCACCGAGCTTACCTCTGGCGTTACCACCACAAGCGCGCGATCCGCCCAGAAAATGGCGTGCTCAAAGCCGCCCTCAATCCCCGCTGGAGAATCTAGCAAAATATAGTCAAACTGCTCTTTAAGCGACTCGATCAAAGCTTTGACCTTTTGCTTGTCTAAGATCGTTTTATCTTTGCTTTGACTAGCTGGGAGGAAGCTAAGATTTGGCGTCTTTTTGTCTTGGATTAGGGCTTGGGAGATGGCGCATTTGCCCTCCATCACATCAATCACATCATAGACTATGCGATTTTCTAGCCCTAGGATCATATCAAGATTTCTAAGCCCTATGTCAAAATCCACTGCGACTACTTTTTGCCCCACTTGCGCAAGCCCTACTGCGAGATTTGCCGTGGCGGTAGATTTGCCTACACCGCCTTTACCGGAAGTTATGGTGATGACTTCTGCCATTGTTGCTCCTTACAAATAATCTTAAATATAGAGTCATTATGGGCGTGCTAGATTTGTAGAATCTAAAGCAAATTACATTCCTAGAGACCACGCCCTACCTGCCTTCTTCTTTGCTTACACGCATATTGCCAAAGACTCTATCGCACATAGCCTTTGGCGCACGCGCTGGCTGCATATATCTGCCAAAGCGCAAGGCTTCAGGGACACGCTCATTATCTGCTAGGCACATAAGCAGCCGCACCCTCTGCCCACCTTGCGCTCTAGAATCTAGCACTTCTATGATAAATCTCGGTAGCACAACGGGCTTTTGCAGTGATAGAAGCAAGTATTTAGGGGTGTTGCTTGTGTGATCCCAGCCATCGCGCTTTGTATAATCACCATCTTGTGAGATGGCTATGGATTTTGGTGCTTGAAGCTCAAAGGAGTCCAAGACATACTCCCCAGCATCAAGTGCCACCACCTCATCGCGCACCTTGCGGAATCGTGTCGTGTTGATCGCGCGGTTAAAGGCATTTGCCCCGCCTATGGCAAAGCGATCGCCAAAGCTGCCATCATCATTGCGCTTACGCCAATAAGTCAGCGCGGATTTTATCGTGGTGCTTCCATCTGTAAGATCGCTAAAGACACCGGCGACATTGATTGTAAGGCGTATGGGCGTTTCTGTCGTAGGCTTTGGCACTCTCGCACAAGCTAGAATCCCAAACAGCACCGCCACACATAAGCCCCCACACATAAGCCATTTAGAGCAAGATTGTCGCAATACTCCTATGATAAACACCCTGCCTAAGCCCACCACCAAACTCCTAAATCTAAATCACAGCCGTGATTATAGCCAAAACTTGCCTTAAAGGGATTATAAGGCACCTACAAGCCAAGCAGCAGCACTTGATATGCTCGCTCAAGCTCTTCATCATCTAGATCAATCGTGCTAGCTGTGCGGAGATAGGATTCTAGCTTAGTATAAGGCAGGGTCGCTGCATTTGCACACGCCGTATGCGCGCTTAAAAACCCTCGTAGCACCGCTATATTTGCGATGTGTTGCGGAGGTGTGATAGGACAAGTATGCGCCCTGTGATCTAGCTTTGTGCTTAAGGTAGCCTCCCTAGATTCTTGCAATGCCTGCAAACTCGCGCTTGTATCACTGCTCAAATAGCCTAGCTCTAAAGATTCTAGTGCGTTATGATCTGGCTCGCTCTCTAGTAGCTGATCGCAGATTAGGCAGTGGCTTAGTGGTGGGATACGACCTTCTAGGTGTAAGATTTGCGCATACGCTTCTAGCACCACGCGCTTAGGATTCTGGCTAGCAAGCCGCTTCGCACTAGAATCTAGGATAGAGAAATACTGCTCTTCAAGGCTAGAAATATCGCGCAAATGCTGGTGCAAAAGCTCGATAAAGTGCTGCCATACATACAGGCGTGTTACATCTCTCTCCCAAGCAAACCCCAAATGCACTACATTTCTAAGCTTTGGCATAAAGGTGCCATTATACTCTTTGGTGAAGTCAATCTTTCGCCCGATATGCACGATAGGGTGGCGCGCCCCGTAGAATCTATACAGCGTTGCGATGTGGGTTTGTGTGAGAATGCGCACGATGACATCTTCGTTTTTTTGCTTTTGCACGCAGAGAATGTAGCCTTGCATAATCGCTCTTTGTCCTACTTTAAGTATGGCGGCATTGTGGCTAAATTTTGCTTAAGCGACTTAAGTATTGCGCGAGTTTGGCAGAATGTAACTTTAAACACTCTGTGTTTAGGCTACAATGTAGCAAAATTTCTACGCAAACTTTGAGTAATGCAGAATCTAGGGGGAGCTATGTTTCAACGATACCTTATACCTTTGTGTATTGTGGCGATTATTTATCTTGTATCCACAAGCGATGCTTTGACCAATGTCAGTGCTGGGCTTGCGATTTTACTCTTTGGTATGCTTAGTCTTGGGAGTGGATTCCGCGCTTTTAATGGCGGCTTTTTGGAAAATCTCCTAGCAAGCTCTACAAGCACTTCAGTAAGGAGTGTCGCCTTTGGGAGCGTTGCCACAGCGGTTATGCAAAGCTCATCGCTAGTCTCTGTGCTCTCTATCTCTTTTGTCTCTGCAGCACTTTTAAGTCTTGCGCAAGGCATAGGCGTGATCTTTGGCGCAAATCTTGGCAATAGTGCTGGCTCGTGGCTTATTGCTGGGGTTAGCGGTATGAAAATCTCAGCCCTTGCACTCCCGCTCATCGTAGGCGGCGTGCTTTTCAACTTCCAGAGCTCAAAGACGAGCAAAGGCATAGGGCAGATTTTTGTGGGTATTGGGTTTTTCTTCTTAGGTGTGGGGTATATTAAAGAAGGGTTTGAAGAGTATAAAGAGATTGTAGATTTTTCGCAATACTCTATGGAGGGCTTAAGCGGGGTCTTGCTCTTTGTAGGGCTAGGTGCGCTAATGACAGCCATCGTGCAGAGCTCCCACGCTACGCTTACAATCATCATCTCCGCTTTTGCAGCTGGCAGTATGAGCTATGAAAACGCCCTTGCAGCGACACTTGGCACAAGTGTGGGCGGGGTTATGACCGCTGTTATCGCTTCACTTAGCACCAATGTCGATGGCAAGCGTTTGGCTATGGCAAATTGTATCTTCAACTTTGGTATCGCGCTGCTTGTGATTGCGACATTTGACTACTTTATGTGGATAAATAGCACCATTTCCGCGCTTTTAGGCTTTGGGGAGGACAGCGTCTTGCGCATTGCGGTGTTTCACACGCTCTTTAATCTTGTGGGCGTGGTGCTTCTCCTGCCATTTATCCCCAAAATCGCTAGATTCTTAGAAGTGCTGATGAAAGATGAAGACTCTCAAGTCGATAAGCCTTTGTATGTGAGTGATACTATCGTGCAGTATCAAAACACCGCGCTAATCGCGCTTACAAGAGAGGTGTATCATCTCTATGAAAACGCCTTTGAGCTTATCGCCCACGCGCTTGGCTTCTCGCGGCACGACATACGAAGTGAAAAAGACATAGAAGAGGTGCTAAAGGAGCATATTTGGAATAGGGCAAATGAAGATGATGTGGATATTGAGATTTTTTATATCAAAAAAATCAAAGTGCTTTTTAATGCGATCCTTGACTTCTCCACAGAAGCCCAAGCCCACACGCAAGACAAAGAGCATATTTATAAGTTTGCTATGCTTACTTCTGCCTCACGCCATATCATTGAAGCTATCAAAAATATGGAGCTTTTGCAGCCAAATCTTAAGAAAAACAGCCTATCAAGAAACCAGATTCTATCTAGTGAATACAACGCCTTACGGACACATCTAGCCCTACTTTTGCGCAGTATTGAGCAGATTAACACTGATGAAGAGATCCACCCGCAAGTAGCCATTATCAAGCTAAAATCCCAGAAAAAGGCGTTTAAAAAAATCGATAAAGATTCTATCGTGCATATAGAATCCATACTAAGCAAAAAGCAAATAAGCGTTCCCAATGGGACTTCACTGCTTAATGCCGTGGGCTTTAGCCATAATATCGCCAAAGAGCTAGCCAATGCAATCATACAAATCCAAAAAACACGCCTAGAGCTTGAAGACACGCCAAATGAGCTAGAAGAGGGTGCTGAAGGACGCATAAGTGAGTAGGAGCGCGCGGTGTTTATTGTCGCTTAAAAATAATCTAGCTAGAATCCGCACTTACTTTACGCGCTTTTAGGATCACAATGCACAATCTTGTCTCTATCATCATTCCCAATTTTAACAACGAGCGGTATATCGCTGCCGCGCTAGATTCTGTCCTAGCACAGAGCTATGCACATTGGGAAGCGTTGATAGTCGATGATGGCTCTAAAGATAGCTCGCAATCTATCATTGCAGCCTATGCACACAAGGATTCTCGCATTAAGCCTACATTCTTCCCACGCAATCAAGGCGTAAGTGCCGCGCGCAACTACGCTCTCTCACAAGCCAAGGGGCGGTTTATCGCATTTTTAGACGCTGATGATGTGTGGGAGGCTCATAAGCTAGAAGTGCAGGTAAGCACAATGCTTGAACAAGATGCAGCCCTAAGCTATGGGGGCTATCGCGTGATTGATGAGAGTGGGGCAATGCTTGGGGGCTTTCTCCCCAACTCTACAATCACCTACAACGATATGCTTAAAACTTGTCAAATCGGCAACTCCACGGCAATGTATGATAGAGACAAAGTCGGCACTCCACAAGCTGGCATAATCCGCCACGACTATGAGCTTTGGCTCTCTATCTTGCGCGATCATTGCGCATATATTTCGCCCCCCCCCCCCCCGTTAGATGATATTTGCTATCTAGCGCGCATTAGGATCCATAGCCAAAGCGACACTGCCAATAAGCTTAAATCCGCGCATAGACAATGGCAAGTCTATCGCGAGATTTTGCAGCTGCCGCTACATAAAGCGGCGTATTACTTCGCGCACTATGCGGTAAATGGAGTCATCAAGCATAGATTCTACCGCAAGCCTAGCAAGGCGCGTGTATGCTAGTCGCGCTAGATTCTAGGCATTATGGGCTGTATGCGGCGTGCCTTTTGCCCTATATGGCTCTGCCTTTTTGCCCGCTTTTTTCTTTCATTTTGGGGTTTTTACTACTTTTGGCGTGTGGAAAAGAGCTTGATAAGCTCTGCCGTATCGCACTTGGCGTGGGCATTATCCTAAGTGGAAGCATACTCTATGCAAGTAGAATGTATTTCCACTGGGAGGGCGATGATTTTATCCGCTATTTTGCCACCTATCGCACGCTATTAAATGGCGATATTATGCAAGTGTTTTCGCTCTATAAGATTGAGTGTGCGCTTGGATTCTGGTATGTCGTGCTTATCGCACTTTTTGGCGAGCTTGAGCCTGCTTCTGTGCTGTTTTGGACGATTTTCCCTGCTTCTGTGCTTTTCTACATTTGGCTAGAGAAATACGCTATGAGCGAGCTTAAAGAGAGTGAGAAATCACTCTGCGTGGCATTGTCGCTGCTGTTTTTTGACTTTTATATCGCCGGGGAATACACGCGGCAGTTTTTTGCCTCGCTTGTGATCCTCTATGCGCTTTATGCACGCACCACTTTAGGCAAGCTTTTTGCAATCGCGCTTGCCACACTTTTTCACACAAGCACCCTACTGATTGCGCCCTTGCTTTTTGCACTTAGGCATTATCCTAAAGCCACGCTTGCTCTAAGCTTTGCTGTCGTGGTGCTTGCAGGGCTTACATTCCCCCAGATTCTAGCTCTTTATAATAGCGGCGCGCTGCCTAGAGAGCTGCCGCTCTTTGATAAGCTAGGATTCTATGCAATGGGGTTTGGGGAGTTTATGCCAAATGCCATTGAGCTGGGCTTGGTCATTATGGTGGCGGGGCTGATTTTGCTACCGACAAATGACCCTATCAAAAAGCGGTGGTTTTTCTTTGTGATGTGGTTTGTGATGATGTATTTTGCTTTGCATTTGGTCATTGGCGGGATCGCACATAGATTCACCATACTTTTTACCACGATTTTGCTGGGATTTTTGCTCTTTGTAGGGCTGCGTAGATTCTCTATGCTCGCGCTATTTTTTGCTGGAGCGTGCTTGCTTTATAAGCTTAAAACTATGCTCTTTGGCAAGGAGAATATCTATCTTTTTGATAGCTATGGGATCTATGGGAAGTGGTTTTACTATATTTTTAAGGAGTTGTGATGGATTCTACATTGGCGGTGTTTTGGCGGTATAGGTGGGTGTTTATTGTGGTGCTTGCTTTGGTGCTTGGTGTGGGGGGTGTGGGGATATTATACAAGCAGCGCACCGCGCAAAATGCTAGCCTAAGTGCTGGGGATAATTATGCGTTTTTTATCCTATCAAAGAGTGCGACTAGATCGCCTAACTCTCAAAGCGCGTATTTTGTGAGCAATAGGATCTTAAACCCGCTCCTTAGCCGCCTGTATGCAAAGCCTCTGGAGAATGTGAGCAGAGAAATCGCGCATATAATTCAGGGCAAAATGTGGATTCTAGCACCGGCTGGGTATTCGATGAGCTATGCTGATGTGTATTGGTGTGTTTATCCAGCAGAGAGTGAGAGCCAAGCAAAGCAAGTAGCCCAAGCGGTGCAAAAGGAGCTAGACTCTGCGCCAGAGGTGCAAGCCCTTATAGACTCTCTTGGCTTTTTGCGCGATTTGCAGCCCAAGGGCGATGAGGTAGCGGCGTGGATGGCTGGGGTTGATGATATTCTTAACAATGGCTTTTTCATCTACTCTAGCCCTGCTAAAACTTATGCCAAAGGCTTCCGCGATCTAAGTGTGCTAAAAGAGGGCGTGGGGAGTCATTATGGTGGCAAAAGTATGTGGATACTGCTTTGTGTGAGTGGCTTTGTGTGCGCGATTTTGGCGGTATTTGTCGCGGAGTTTGTGCGCGGATTAAAAAGCGCAAGGGCTAATAATGCCAAAAGATAATGCCCTGCCCATCGTGCTATGCGCTGATGAGAGCTATGTCAAATACGCAAGCGTGGTGATGATCTCTGTGCTAGAGACAACGCAAGCGGATATTACTTTCTATCTCCTAAGCGATAGTCCCCTATCTCTAGCCACACAAGCCAAGCTCTCGCGCATAGAATCCACCTACCCCAATGCTAGTATTTCACACTCTTGCCACTCTCTAGCACGCTTTGTATCCTTGCCCACCCAAGGCGAGAATGACAGCCATATCACCTACTTGCGCTTGCTGCTAGACTCTATCTTGCCCCCTAGCATTAGCAAATGCGTCTATCTTGATTGCGATGTGCTGGTGCGCACAGATATTGCTAGGCTTTTTAGCATAGATTTGCAAGGCGCATTGCTTGGTGCGGTGCGTGATCTAGCCTTTAATGACGCTTCTAGTGCGTGTAGCAATCACTTGGGATTTTACTTCAATGCTGGAGTTTTGCTGCTAGATATGGAGAAGTGGCGAGAGTCAAAGGCTAGTAAGCGACTCTTCCGCCTAATAGCCACACGCCCACAAATCACGCAAGGCTTCCACGATCAAAATCTCTTAAATGAGTGCTTTTGTGATGAGGCGATCGAGCTGCCGATTGGGTGGAATGTGATTGTAGCTCCGCCACACATCTTGCGCTTTTTACAAGAGGATTCGGCTTGTAGCGATAAATCGGCGATTGCTTCATCGACCCTGCGGTTACGCACGCCAAGTGCGCGCCCTTGTGTCGATTCGCAAAGCCCCGATTTCTCATCTACAATCCTAGAATCCCAGAGCAGTAGTGAAAACCACAGCCCCACCGCAACTCCTAGAATCCTAGAAGAAGAAAGCCGAGCGTCATTGCGAGATGATGAAGCCACCCTTTTGTCATCGCGAGCCGCGCAAAGCGGCGTGGCGATCCATAGCCTAGAATCTAGTTTTGCAAAAGTGGATTCTAGGGCAAGGGCGGTGGATTCTAGTATGGATTGCCACGCAACCGCTACCGCGCTTGCTCGCAATGACAAAGCTGCAGTGGATTGCCACGACTTGCCAAGCAAGTCTCGCAATGACGATAAAAACGCCGCTAATAAAAAAGTGGATTCTAGGATAAACGCCAAAAATGTAAGCACGCCGCAAGCGGAAGCAAACGAGGATTCTGGGATAAACGCCCAAAATGTAAGCGAGTCAGCAAAGGATTCTAGGATTTTGGAGATAGAATCGGGGTTTTTCAAGCCGCGCAAGGAGATAAGACTTGGAGGTCTATCGACGAAGCGCGGCGATGAAATCCACGATTCTAGCCCGAAAGCCGAATCCACCAAAGAAGCTCAATCAATGCTCTCTCGCCACAGCCGCGCCGCTTATGACAGCGCACTAGAATCTCCCTATATCGTGCATTTTGCTGCGCAGCCTAAGCCGTGGGGGCGCGTGTGCTATATCAAGCAGACACACTCCACCCTAGAGCTTATAGAGTATGCAAGCCCTCACACCAAGCAGTGGTGGGAAGTAGCGCGTAAAAGCCCCTTTTTCACAGAGATTTTGCGTGCCTTTATCGCCCCCACTTTGCAAGCATATAAGACAAAGGCGATATTTGCCGCTAAGACCAAAGCCCCTAGAATCTATGCTGCCCTGCACGCTCTAGCAAGACTCTTTACCCCCTCCAATCCCAGCCACAAGGAAGCATAATGCCAGCTTGTCAAAATCTAGATTCTAGCACCAAGGGCACAAGGCTTACAGTCTGCTTTGATGCACGCGCGCTAATGTATATCTCTCGCTCTAGTGCCAATCGCAGCGGCATTACACTTAGTGCCTACCAAGTCCTGCTAGCTTTAAGCAAAATCTGTGAAGTTAGGCTTTTTTGCGAGCTGGAGTTCTACACACTTTGCAAAAGAGAGTGCGCCAAGCTAGAGAGCTTAAAGGGCTTTAGCTTTGTCAATAGATTTAGCCTTGTAGAGCGCGCTTTGTCCTATCTGTGCTATCAAAAATACTCCATTTGCCACTACTTAAGAGAGCGCAATCACCCCATTTTAGACCGCGCTATGCGGGCGGTGTTTCTGCCATTTATCATTCTAGCGCGCTACCACAAGCTAGGATCAAGCACACTAGAATCTATGCAGAGCTGCGATATTCTCTTCTCTCCCTACTATGCCTTTGCCAAAGAGATCGCCGCACTTGAGTGCGTGCGCTTCACACTCCTGCACGATGTGATCCCAATTGTCTATGAAGAGCATTTTAGAATGAGTGATATACCTATTGATAAGCTATTGAGACAGGTATTGAGACAGGTATTGAGACAGCGGCACGATTTTTATGACATAGCCGACTCGCTTAATGTCAAGGACTTTTATATCACAAACTCTGCTTTTACCAAAGCCGACTTCCTTAAGCACTTCCCTACTAGGCTTTGTGAGAGCCATATCAGCGTAGCACTGCTTGGCGCAGATAGGGAGATATTTTACAGAGATTTTGATGAGCGTAAAAACGCGCAAATAAGAGAGCGATACCATATCCCGCATAATGCGCGCTATATCTTTAGCCTATGCTCGCTAGACCCTAGGAAAAACTTGATTTTTGTCGCGCGAAATTTCATCGAGTGTATCAAAAAGCACAATATCAATGACCTAGTGCTAGTGCTTGGAGGTGGGGCGTGGGAGAGCTTCATAGGCGAGCTAGAATCTAGCTTTGACTCTTTGGGGGAGTGGCGCAGCAAGATTATCCGCGCGGGCTATGTTGAGGATAGGCACTTGGCAAATCTCTTTAGCCATAGTCTTGCTAGCGTGTATCTCTCTACCTATGAGGGCTTTGGGCTGCCGGTGCTAGAGTCTATGAGCTGCGGCTGCCCGACTATCGCTTCTAGCACGACTTCTGTGCCTGAAGTGCTGGGCAGTGGCGGCATAGCCCTAGACCCAAATGACGCCCTAGGCTTGCAAGAAGCGATTTACAAAATTTATAGCGATGAGAGCTATGCTAGGGAGCTAAGTCAAAGGGCTTTAACGCAGGCGAGCAAATTTAGCTGGGAGGGGTGTGCTAGGGAGATATACAACGCATTCTCACACGCTTTAGGCAAGTGGGATTCGGCTTTGGGTGAGCAATGCGGCAGTGTTGCAAACTTTGTGAAAGGCACGACCACCAAGGTCGCTAACCTTCCCCAAAGTTTGCAAAGCTTCCACAGCCCCACCGCAATTCCTAGAATCCTAGAAGAAGAAAGCCGAGCGTCATCGCGAGCCGCGCAAAGCGGCGTGGCGATCCATAGCCTAGAATCTAGTTTTGCAAAACTAGATTCTAGGGCAAGGGCGGTTGATTCTATGGATTGCCACGCGGATAAATCCGCTCACAATGACAAAAACAACGCGATATGTAAAAAAGTGGATTCTAGGGAAAATGCTGAAAATGTAGAAAACTCCACACAGGATTCTAGGATTTTTGACAACAAAGCCCAAAAAGTAAGCGAATCGCAGGCGGCAGCAGTTGAGATGAGAAATCGGGGTTTTCAAGGCGTGGGCGAAGGGATTTATCTAGGCGATAATGAGCAAGCCCACGCCGTAGAATCCACGATTTATCGCTCAAAACCAGCGATAGCGGTGCAAGGCGTAGCCGCAGCAGGTTTCTTTAGAAATGCGACGCCTCCAAGCCCAAAGCCAACGCCTAAAACAAAAGAAGCCCAATCACTTAAACACCTCCACAGGATCTTTTTTGGCTTCAATGGCGAGCGCGACATCTACACGCGCTATCTTGAGACTTGGCAGCAGCAGCTACCGGACTTTGAGATTAGATCCTACAATGCAAGCAATCTCCCCCTAGATCTAAACCCCTACACCAAAGCCCTAAGCGAGCTTAAAGATGGCGTGTTTTTGGGGGATTATTATCGGTGGTGGCTTATCTATCACTATGGGGGCGTGTATTTGGACGCGGATATTGAAGTGATAAGTGGAGAGAAGTTTCGCGCCATTATTAGCGAGCTAGAATCTAGTGCGTATGAGATGATAATCGGCATAGAAGATAGAGTAAATGGCGGCTACACAAGCCACGCTATGGCTGGCAAGAAAGGCGCAAAGCTAGCGAAATTTATGTGCGAGATATATGAGAATCTAGGCAAGCTCTACTTGGCTAGAAAAGAGCTGCTTATAAGCCCCAAGCTCGCACAGCTCTACTTCCTAGATCAAGGCGAGTTTGTAGAGACTAAGGGCTTTTGCGGGGATATTAGTGAGCCTATCATCAAATGCGGGGTCAAAATCTACCCTAAAGACTACTTCTCGCCTCTTAGCGTAGGGCTAGCCCCTGTGCTAGAAGACCTAAGCCCAAACACCACACTAGCACACCACTGCGCCGGATCGTGGCTGGAGAGTGGCTCAAGGTTTGACAAACACAAGCAAGCATTTAAGCAGTATCAGCCTTTGCTTAGTGATTATGTGGCTAGGAGTAAGTCGCCTAGATTTATCCTAAAGACTCTGCCTAAAAGGCTCTTTATCAAGCTGTGCTTCCCGCACGGAAGCAGGCGCAGAGCGTGGGCAAAATCCCTAGCCCAAAGGCTCATATCCTTTGGCTTGCGATGAGATTTAACCAACTTATAAGGAGTGAAAATGCTAGCTTATACACTAAAGCAGATCCTACCAAGGCGCGTATGGGAGTGTCTCAAGCGCGCTAGGCAGCGGCTTTTAGGGCGCAGAGCGTATATGAATCCTAGCTACTCAATCGAGGGTGAAGATCGCATCGTGCGTGCGCTACTTTGGCAAAAGAGCGACAAAGGATTCTATGTCGATGTGGGGGCGCACCACCCCTTTCGCTTCTCAAATACTTATTTGTTTTACACGCAAGGCTGGAGCGGGATCAATATCGATGCGACTCCGGGCAGTATGAAAGCCTTTAACAAATATCGCCCTAGGGATATAAATTTGGAAGTGGGGATAGGGGAGCAAACGGGGGGGGGGGGTAATATTTAGGGATTCAGCTTGCGGGCTAGAATCGTGGATTTCTGCGCCTTGCGGCGTCGATAGACCACTAGTCTTATCTTCCTTGCAAGCCTTGAAAAGCCCCGATTCTAGCTCCGCAATCTTAGAATCCAAAAGCAGTAATGAAAAGCCAAAATCCAACCGCGAGCAAGTTTGCCTAGAATCTAAAAGCCTAGATTCTAGCTCATTGTCATCGCGAGCCGCGCAAAGCGGCGTGGCGATCCATAAAAAAGTGGATTCTACGAGTGAAGCGCAAAATCTAAAAATGCCAGCAAAGGATTCTAGGATTTTTGGCAACAAAGCCCAAAAAGTAAGCGAATCGCAGGCGGCAGGATTTTGCGATGATTTTCTAAAGAAACCTGCTGCGCTGCGCTTGCACCGCTTCGCTGGTTTTGGTGGCTTTCAAGGCGGGGGCGAAGGGATTTACCTAAGCGGTAATGAGCAAGCCACCGCCGCAGAATCCGCCAAAAGCGCGCAAAAGCCAACGCCAAAACCAAAAAAAGCCCAATCCTCCAGCGACAAGCAAACACCTAGATATATGGAGTATTATATGTTTAATGAACCCGCGTGGAACACCTTTGATAAACAAGTCGCCCAAAACTCTCTAGGCAAGCTCCAGCGCATAGTCAAAGTGCCGCTGCTCACCCTCGGCGAAGTGCTGCATACTTATGTGCCAAAGGGCGTGGAGATAGACTTTTTAAGCATAGATTGCGAGGGCTTTGATCTCTCTGTCTTGCGTAGCAATGATTGGGAAAGCTTCGTGCCACACATCATAATCGTAGAGATTTTGACAAACATTTATGGCGAGCTAGATATGGTCGCTTTGCAGGATAATGAAATCGCGCGCTTTCTCTTCTCTAAAGGCTATGCCCTAGTCGCCAAAGCACACAATAGCGTGATCTTCCAGCATAAAGACAAGCGATGAAATCACGCCTTATTATTTTAGACCCCAACAACGCGCAAGATCTACGCAAGCCAGCCCTCTCTCTGTCATCGCGAGCCTTGAAAAAAGGCGCGGCGATCCATAGCCTAGAATCTAGTTTTGCAAAAGTGGATTCTAGGGCAAGGGCGGTGGATTCTATGGATTGCCGCGCCACTGCTAGCGCAGTGTCTCGCAATGACGATAAAAACGCCGCTAATAAAAAAGTGGATTCTAGGATTTTTGACAAAAACGCTCAAAATGTGGTTTCTCAAAATGCAGCTAGGCGGCAGGATTTTGCAATTTTTGATAAAAACGCCAAAAATGTAAGCAAGCAGCCAAAGGATTCTAGGATTTGCGATGATAAATCTTTGCTTTGCGAGTGCGTGCAAGGGCGCATACTTGGCGTATGTAACTGCAGCACGCGCGAAGCAATCAAAGATTTATCGCGCAAAGCCGAATCCACCAGCCAAGCTGCGACACCACCAAACATCTCTATCATCGTCCCTGTTTTTAATACCCAACCCTACATCACACGCTGCCTCCAATCACTCATCACACAAACATTGCGCGATATTGAAATTATCATCGTTGATGATTGCGGGAGTGATGGAGCTATGGAGATAGCTAGATCTTTTGCTACGCGCGACCCTAGAATCCATATTTTGCGCAACCCTACAAACCTAGGCTTGCTCCACACGCGCTGTGTGGGCGCGAGTCTAGCCCAAGGCGAGTATATCTTGTATGTGGATAGTGATGATTATATCAAGCCCAATTTATGCGAGCTTGCCTACAAAAGTGCTAGTCAATCACAAGCGGATATGGTGGTCTTTGGCAGTGAGTGTAAGGGATTTTACCGCTATGTGTATCAGCCTAAAGGCAGTATGATCTACACAGGCTCTGCTCTTAGCAAGCTGATTTTCCCCACTCGTAGTAAATTTAGCCCATATTTGTGGAACAAGCTCTATAAACGAGAGCTAATCGCTAGGGCAGATAGTATCATATCGCGTGTGGCAGGTCCTATCACACTAGCAGAAGATTTGCTAAAGGCTTTTGTCCTTTTGCACTTAAGCTCTACTGCTATCACCCTACCAGAGAAGCTCTATATCTACTGCGCCAATGCCAGCTCCTCTACTAGCTCCTGCAAAGATAGGGCGCAAAGCAGGGCAAAAGCCCTAGAAGACATTGGAGCTTATGGCAAAGTCGCAGAAGCCTTGGCATTGTGCGCTAGAGAGCTTGCGCCTTGTGATAGGGAGCTGTATGGGAAGCTTGATAAGATCTTGCGCTATTTGGTGCTGTGCAAAAAGGCGCAGGCTAGCCACTATGTCAAAAATATGTGCGCTTCGCTTTTTGTGTGGTTTCGCATAGAGTCGCTAGCAAAAATACTGCTCTATCTCCTAAGCTTTGGCAAGATAGTGCGCTAGGGCTAGCTTGCGTGCTAGCTATCTACACTATTTGCGCTACAATACCACGATATTTGACCGCGATATTTTGACCGCGACTACACGACTAGAATCCACATAGACCAAAGGAGCGATATGAGCGAGTTTTTATGCGCGCTCTTGCAAGCAGCTAGAGAGATTATCCCAGCACTTGCCACGCGCGAAGCGCATTTGCTACAAGCAGGCGCAAAAGGCGCAGGCGGAGATATAAGCATAGGTGCGGATCTGCTATGTGAAGCTATCTTTGTCAAGCACTTATCCCACATCGCACATATAGATTCTGAAGAGAGCGGATTTATACCAGCTGGGTCGCAGATGGATACAAATAAGGACTCTAGGGCAAGGGCGGTGGATTCTATGGATTGCCACGCGGATAAATCCGCTCGCAATGACGATAAAAATAGCGTTAATAAAAAAGTGGATTCTAGCACCGCAAACCTAGAATCCACTTTTGACAACGCCGCAACTCTAAGCAAGGCGCAGGCGGCAGCAAACGAGGATTCTGGGACAAGCCCAAGCGATTCTAAGATTTTTACCCAAAACGCCAAAAATGTAAGCGAGTCAGCAAAGGATTCTAGGATTTTTGACAAAAACGCCCAAAAAGTAAGCGAATCGCAGGCGGCAGGATTTTGCGATGATTTTCTAAAGAAACTTCGTTTTGTGGGTTGTCAAGGCGTGGGCGAAGGGATTTATCTAGGCGATAATGAGCAAGCCCACGCCGCAGACTCCCGCAAAAGCGCGCAAAAGCCAACGCCCAAACCAAAAAAAGCTCAATCCACCAACAAACTCACTATCATCTTAGACCCACTTGATGGCAGCGACAACTACCTCTCCAATATCCCCTACTATGGCGCGAGTCTAGCTCTGTGTGATAGCACAGGGCAGGTGCTAGAAGCCGCGGTGGTGAATTTCTGCAGTGCGCAAATCATCTATGGCAATCGCGACACGCCAAATGCGACTAGAATCCACCTTTTCACACAAAAGCACTCCCCCATAGCCCCCACGCGTGCGAAGTGTGGGATCTTTGAGAAAGCCTACTCCCACCCAGAGATTGCTAGAGAGCTGTATGCCCATAAGCTTAAATTCCGCTCTTTAGGGGCTAGCGCGCTCTCTTTAGCCTACGCGCTAGAGCATAATTTCTTCCTTTTTTGTGGAGCGATACGCAAATACGATGCGCTAGCAGGGCTTTTCCTCTGCCGTGATTTGGCTATCGCAAGGGAGAAGGACTTTTTGCTTGTAAGTCAAAATAAGCAAGATTTTGGTATGATTGAACAAATACTTTACAAACACCACACCAAGCACAACTAGCAGAATCAGGAGTATGGGTAATGGGATTTATGGAGTTTTTGAAAAACATCAAACGCGATGAAGCAAGAAGTGCCAAAGACACTTCAAGTCATTGGGTCAAATGCCACAAATGTGGTGCGCTGATGTATTACAAAGAAGTCGCAGCCCTTGGGCAAGTATGCCCAAAGTGCAATTACCACTTCCGCATTTGCGCTACTGATAGGATCAAGATTTTATGCGATAGTGAAAGCTTCATCGAATACGACAAGTCCCTAGCCCCTGTCGATCCGCTTAACTTCGTGGATAAAGAGAGCTATAAACAACGCGTGAAAAAATACGAGCAAAAGACCGGTCGCCCTAGCTCTGTGATCGCAGGAGAAGGTCGCATAGAGGGCGTGCCTATGCAGATTGTGGTGTTTGACTTCGCGTTTATGGGAGGGAGTCTTGGCTCTGTGGAGGGGGAGAAAATCGTGCGTGCCATTGATCGCGCGGTGCAAAAGCATCAATCCCTAGTCATCATCTCCACAAGCGGCGGGGCTAGAATGCAAGAATCCACCTACTCGCTTATGCAAATGGCAAAGACTTCTGCCGCGCTCAATCGCCTAAGCGAGCATTCACTGCCGTTTTTCTCTGTGCTGACAGATCCTACCTTTGGGGGCGTGAGTGCTAGCTTCGCGTTTTTGGGTGATGTGATTATCGCAGAGCCCGGAGCTATGATAGGCTTTGCCGGGGCTAGGGTGATTAAGCAGACTATTGGCGCGGATTTGCCACAGGGCTTCCAAACCGCAGAATTTCTCCTAGAACACGGGCTTATTGATATGGTCGTATCAAGGGGGGATCTACGCAAGACTCTAAGCGATCTAAGCCTATATCTCAATCCTTTCAGCTATGAAAATCCAGCTCTACACCATATCTAAGCCACTGCCACCTACAAAGCTAGAAGCCCACTACCACAAGCTGTGCAGAAGCTTTGGCGTGGAGATCATAATGCAGTATATTTTCCCAAGTGTAGTAGCCAAAGCCCAAAAGCAAGGACCCCAAGCAGCCCAAGAGTCCTACACCAAAGCTCTGCTACCCTTGCTACTGCCAAGCAAGCAGGCAAATATCGCCCTGCACCCTGCTGGGCAAAAAGTGGATTCTAGGGAGTTTGCTAGACTTTTTGAAGATAAGGTGCAGCTAGCATTTTTCATCGGTGGGGCGTTTGGCTTTGAGTCGCGCTTCCTTGAGAAAACCACGCCCATAAGCCTAAGCCCACTGACCTTTAGCCATAGTATTGTGGGGGTGATCGTGCTAGAGCAGATTTACCGCGCGTGTAGCCTGCTGGCAAACCACCCCTACCACAAATGACCACATCACAAGGAGCGTGTGTGCAAAGTCCCATTGACATAGCAGAGTTTGAAGCCATCTTACTTGCTCGCAAGCAAGATTTACTAGAAATCCTAGCATTGAGAAATGCCAATATCAAAGACTTGCACGCAAGCTCCCTTACCGATGATAGCGATGTGATCTCCGCGCAAATCCAAGGCGAGCTAGATTCGCTAATCATTGAGAAATACACCTTAGAGCTTGCCGAGATTGAAGCTTCATTGCAAAAAATCATTGATAATACCTATGGGATCTGTGAAATGTGTGATGATACAATCAGCAAAGAGCGGCTTACGATAAAGCCCCACGCACGCTTTTGTATCACTTGTAGGGAGCTGTATGAAAAAAATCAGCCCAAATCATAACTAAGGAGATATGATGAATTTTACAGGTTACGCGCTGTTTTCATTAGTGTTTTTTGTCGCGGTGTTTGGGGGGGCGTTTGGGCTATGTGTGCAGCGATATGAGCTAGATACAGGACTAGCTCTTACAACTGCGTTTTGGGTGTGTGTGCCTGTGGGGGTGTTTTTCATCTGCACAAGTATGCTGCTCTTTTATAAAAAGCTGCGCACCATCATCGTGGATAAAAAACTTCAAAAAGACTTCACGCTTCTTATCGATCAAATCCACGCCCAAGCCACGCATTTTGCTACGCATAGCCCCCTAGAATCCACTTTTGAAAAAGTGGATTCTAGCCCAAGCAAGCTCTATCACCCTAGCAATCAGCAGCTCTCTAACACAATCGCTAGATTTCACCTTGTGCCAGCTCTTGATTCACAAGACTCTGGCAATGCCAAGATTGATAAGCTTTTTTCCCTCTATCGCGCTATCGCCCAAGGCGAGCTCACTGACATACGCAAATACCACCTAAACAACAACAATCCATTTGCCCTGCAAAACACCAAAAACTACGCCCTAAAAAGCAATAAAAACGCGCTAGAAATTTTTAGCGACCCAAGCAAGAGTGATGAAGTGCGTGCCTATGCCTTTAGGCTTATTTGTGAGTCTAAAAATGCCAAAGACTTGCAAAAAGCCCTAAACGCCAATGCCTGCGACTGCCTAGATCCTAGCTCTTTGCAGCAGGCTTTGCTTCTGTGCAAGGAGCTAGATATAGCCCTAGATCCCGCCACAATCGCTGGGCTTTGCAAGCAAGTAGGCTTTGATACAAATGCCTATATCTCTCTGGCAAAGGCTATGCAAGCCCAATGCACCCCTGATGTGTGGCTCACATATTTTAAGCAGCTAGCGGATAATGATGAAAATGCGCAAATGGCATATTTGCTTGTGCTAGTTGAGCTAGAGATGGTAGATACGCTTGAGCAAGAGCTTAGGGGCTTTGGGGGCGATGAGGCAAAGGGACTGCGTGCGTATATGGAGCTAAAGCGAGCAGGCAAGCACTACCCTATCTCTGCCTTTGTCATCGCAAAGTAGCGTGTATCAAGGCAGTGTATGATAAAAAATTGGCGATCTTACTGCTTGCTGCTTTGTATAGGGCTTGTGCTAGCTGCCTTAAGCGTGCTGCCGCTCTCCCATAGTCTTATCCCTATCAAAAGCTCCTTTGCTATCAATCTTTTGTATGTGGCAAGCGGAGTGTTTGTGCTAGCGTTTTGGCGTGATTTTGCCGCGCTTAGAATCCACTTTTGGCTCCTTGGGGCTTTTGCGCTTGTGCTAGCACTTGGCGCACTCTCAAGCCTATATAGCGCAAATAGCTATGAATCATTGCAGAATGTCCGCAGGCTGGCATTTGATGGGCTATTTATGGTGATAGTCTATCTCGCGCTTAAAAAAGTGGATTCTAAAGGATTTTTGCTCTTTTTCTTGCTATGGCTTGCGGTGGTGTTTATCCAGCCTGTGGCTACGATTGTGGATTTTGCCATAGACTATGCTAATGGCGATATTTCTGTCAATACTCGTGCCACAGGCTTTGGCAATGACCAGCCTCTTGTGTATAGCTTTATTTTGCTGCTTGCTGCGGCACTCTCTATCGCTATGATTTGGCTCACTCGTGGCAAAGCTCGTTTCTATAGCGTGGCTTTGTTTAGTATCGCGCTATTGGCGATTTTGGCGAATAATTCTCGGCTTGTCTTTGTGGCGGTGTTTGTGGCTCTTTTGCTGCCGTTTTTGCTCTTTGGTTTCGCGTATAAAAAGTGGATTCTAGGATTTGTGGGGGTGCTTGCGATAGGCTTTGTCGCGGTGGTGTATGTGGCTAGTGCGCAGTGGAATGAGCGATATAACTTCCACAAAATGGCAAATAATCTCTCCTATGTCCTTAGCTTTGAGCCAGCAGCTATGGGGCGATTTGATAGAGCGTGCGCTGTGGAAGTGATTTTCTACAACAAAGCCTTTGACTTTACTAAGCCCCTTGCATTTCACGCTTATAATCACGACTCGCTCTTTTTTACCAAGTATTCTACTATCCCTGCGCTTATCAAGGAGTTTGGCGTGCTAGAATCTAGCGCAGACTTTACGATTAAAGGAGCGTATTTGCGTGCATCTAGATTCTATGGCTGGCTGCTTTGCTCGCGCTTCTCTTTCCCCAAAGATGAGAGCTTTTCGTGGGAGCATAGCTCACTAGCACGGCTCTCTATGGGCAAGTCTGCTTGGCAGGCGATATGGCAGAATCCTTTGCGCCCTAATGGCTTTGGCTTTTTGGGCTATGTGGATAATCTAGAGCAGATTTTCCCTAGAGATTCTTTGCATCATAGCTATGTGCTTTCACTCGCCGATCGCCCCAAAGGCTACCCACACCCGCATAATCAGCTTTTATCGCTTGCTTTTGAGCTATCTATCGTGGGGCTACTAGCGATTGGGGGCTTTTGCTATATGGTGTTTTTCCGCGATATGCGACAGCTTGTGGCAAAGGTGCAAGAATCTAGCCCCTGTGGTCAAACACAATCCCTAGCGCGAAAAAGCTATGGGATCGTGTTTATCGGTGGGGTGGTGTTTATCGTGGCACTTAGTGTGGCGATGATTTTTGACTGCTTGCTATGGCGGTGGAATACGACTTATTTGTTTGTGCTATTTGGGATCGTGCTAGCAGCCAAAGATGGACTATTAGGCAAGATCGGTTACAATACTAGATCTAATTAACAAGGAGTATAGAATGCTTATTTTTGCTGGTGTGGTGTTTGTGCTATGCGTGGTGGTGCTAGCTTTTGGGATAAAGATTATTTCACAGACAGATATTGCCATTGTGGAGCGGCTGGGGAGATTCCACAGGGTGCTTGATGGTGGGTTTCACTTCATTATCCCCATCATTGATAGGCTAAGTGCGGTGGTGAGTGCTAGGGAGCAGATGATAGACATCGGGCGTCAGCAGGTGATCACTAAAGATAATGTCAATATCAATATTGATGGGATTGTGTTTTTAAAGGTCTTTGATGCAAAATCCGCGGTATATAGTGTCAATGACTATAAACAAGCCATTGCAAACCTTGCTACCACGACACTTCGCGGTGAGATAGGGCGGATAAATCTAGATGATTCTCTCTCATCTCGCGATAGGCTTAATGCTGCTTTGCAAGTGGCTTTGGGCGATGCGGCAAATAATTGGGGGGTGAAGATTATGCGTGTGGAGATTAGCGAAATCTCTGTGCCAAAGGATATAGAAAATGCGATGAATCTGCAGATGAAGGCAGAGAGAGAAAAGCGCGCCATTGAGCTAAAAGCACAAGCGGAGAAAGAAGCTTTAATCCGCAACGCCGAAGCCCTAAAGCAAGAAAAGGTTTTGCAAGCTGAAGCTATTGAACGAATGGCAGATGCCAAAAAATATGAGCAAATCGCCCTAGCACAAGGACAGAGCGATGCGATGGAGCTTATCGCTAACCAAATGAGCAAAAACGCTCAAGCAGCGGAGTTTTTGCTGACAAAAGAGCGAATTGTGGCTTTCACGGAGCTAAGTAAGAATCCAAGTAAAGATAAGGTGATTATCCCCTATGAGACGAGTGAATTTATCGGTGGGCTTAGTGTGATAAGTGAATTTCTAGGCAAGGGCAAAAAGGCGTAGATTTGGCGATTCTAAGGTTTAGCTCTCAAGCAAGCCTAGAATCCAAATCCCTTGCGGGAGTTTTGCTAAAAAGCAGCACAAATATAAGGAAGTAAGATGTCGGCACTTATGCTTTTGGGGTTGGGGTTTGGCTTTATTGTGGCGGAGATATTTTTTGGCTCATTTTTCTTGCTTTTTATCGGTATGGGGTTATGTATCACAGCTGGGATTGAAGCGTTCATAGGCTTTGGCGATATTATGGGCGGTAGTGTGGAGGGTGTGTATGTATGGCAGGCATTAAGTATCTGTCTTTTTTCTCTGCTCTGCCTTGTTGTGCTAAGAAAGCCCATAAAATCGTGGTTTAAAGGCTCTCAAGTCTATGAAGACTCCTTACAAAATGGCGGTGTGGGGGAGATCCAGCAAGGAATGGTGTATTTCAAAGGCACGCTCTGGGCATATCAGCTAGAGAGCCTAGAATCTAGCGACTCCAAGTCGGCTGTAGATTCTATGGCTTTGCGCGATGGTGATAAAGTAGAGATTTTGTCCATAGAAAAAGGGAAAGCAATCATTAAGCCATTATCCTAGAATCCACGCGGTGCAAGGCTCGCGATGACAAAGAAAACGCCCAAAAGTAGAATCCTCGTTTGATAACACAGCCACAAACGCCCTTTATCATCACTCGCGAGCGAGTGAAACGAGCGCGGCGATCCATTTTCAAAGTGGATTCTAGGGATAAAGCACAAATTCTCTCACTTGCGAGCGGATTGAAAATCCGCGCGGCAAAACGAGCGAAGCGAAGCTTCTTTAGTAATCCATAGTTTTGACCTAGCAGAATCAAACCCCCTAGAATCCACTTTTTTATTAGCGGCGTTTTCATTGTCATTGCGAGCGGATTTATCCGCGTGGCAATCCACTGCAGCTTTGTCATTGCGAGCCGTGTGAAACAAGCGCGGCAAAACGAGCGAAGCGAAGTTTCTTTAGAAAACAAGCGAAGCGAAGTTTCTTTAGAAAACAAGTAAAACGCTCGCCGTTAGGCGATGTTTCTTTAGTAATCCATAGAATCAACCGCCCTTGCTCTAGAATCCACTTTTCAAAAAGTGGATTCTAGGCTGTGGATCGCCGCGCCTTTTTTCAAGGCTCGCGATGACGGAGAAAGAGCATTTATCCTAGAATCCACTTGCGCGCTAGAATTGTGGATTGCTTGGGCTGTGCCTCGCAATGATGATAAAGCTACTTTTCTCAAAAAGCTTGTTTTACTTCAATACGATTTTAAGGGTTGCAGTGGGGTCCTTGCGCGCTTTGGAAAATTTAGGGTAGGAGTTATCTTGAGCGGTAATGACTGCCCTAAATTTTTCAATGGCGTGAATTGCTCGCCCAAAACTGAATCGAGAGTAGCCCAAGACTGAACGCTTGATAAAAAAGTGGATTCTAGGGGCAGAGTCTCTATATCTTCCCAGCACTGCCCAAAATGCCCATCCTCTCTACCATAACTTTTGTGATAGATTCCATTGCAGGGGCGAAGAATTTGCGTAGGTCAAACTGCGTATTATCCGCATTTGCCACTTTACGCACTTCGGCGATAAAGGCGATCCGCAAGTCCGTGTCGATATTGACTTTGTTGATCCCGCCTTTGACTGCTTCTTGTAAAAATGCAAATGGCACGCCCTTGCTCCCCTTCAAATCCCCACCTGTGGCTAGAAATGCCTCCCTCACATAATCAGGGATCGCGCTTGCGCCGTGCAGGACTAGCGGGATATTGGTGCGTCTTTTCACTTCTTGCAAGCGGTCAAAATCCAGCTTTGGCTCACCTTTAAACTTAAATGCCCCGTGGCTTGTGCCAATAGCTGGGGCTAGGTAATCCACCTTTGTAGCTTTGACAAACTCTTCTGCCTCATCAGGGTTAATCAGCACCGCGTCCTTTTCATCAACAGAGATATTATCCTCAATCCCCATAAGCCGCCCAAGCTCCGCTTCTACGCTAACCCCTTTGCTATGGGCGTATGCTACCACTTCTTTGGTCATTTTTAAATTTTCTTTAAAAGGGTGGTGAGAGGCATCAATCATCACAGAGGTAAATCCCGCATCTACTGCCTTTTTGCACGACTCAAAGCTTGTGCCGTGATCAAGGTGCAATGCCACAGGGATATGCGGATAGCGTTTAGCCATAGTCTGTGCCATACCTACAACCATATCAATCCCCATATATTTAATCGCCCCTTCACTTGCCTGAACGATGATGGGGGATTTTGCCTCATTTGCCGCCATAAAAATGGAATTTAGCATTTCAAAATTCACAAAGTTAAACGCCCCGACACCATAGCCCTCTGTATGTGCCTTCTGCAAGATCTCATTACCATTGACTAGCATTGCTCGCTCCTTAGTTGGTTTGACTTAGTTAGAGATTTGGATTTTGGCTTTTGCGCGTAGGCTATCGACCTTGCTTTTCATCGTTTCAGAGACCTTTTTTTCATTAAGCATATTGATAAGCGGCTGCTTGATAGAGTCAAAGGCATATTCACTTGCTTTATCAATGACATAGATCACATGGTAGCCAAAGTCTGTTTTCACAGGGGCTTTAGAGTAAGTCCCGGGGCTCATCGCAAATGCCGCATCAGAAAATGGCTTTACCATATGCTCTTTTTCAAACGCACCCAAATCCCCGCCATTTTGGGCTTGCTTATTGCCCGGATCGATGGTGCGTGTATTGGCAAGTGTGATGAAAGTGGATTCTACTTTGCTTTTAGGGGCTTTATTTAGCTCATCGATGATCTTTTGCGCTTCTGCTTCTGTCTTTACGACAATGTGGCGTGCGCGGACATTGGGCTTTTTAAACTCAGCCTTATGGGAGTCGTAATAGGCTTTTGCATCAGCTTCTGTGGCAGAGCCTTTAGAAGCGATTTCTTGGACTTGCTTCTGCGCCCACGCTTGGACTAGCAAGCGATCTTTGATATTTTGCGTGATTTTATCAAATGCCTGTGTGAATTCTGGTGTGGTGTCGATTTTGGCACGCTTGGCTTCTTTGGCGATTAGGACATTATTGATCGCTTGGTCTAGTAGCTCTTTTTGCTGATTTTTAGGGAGCTTGCTAAACTCAAAGCCCGGATTTTGCGCCTTAATCTCATCAAACACTTCTTCTGTGATTTGTGTGCCATCAACGGTGGCAAGCACCTTAGCCCCTGCTACGCTTAGGCTAAAAGAGCAGATAAGTGTCGTGGCAATTAGACCTCGTTTAAGTATGCTGTAAGAATCTCGTTTCATTATGTTCTCCAAGGGTAGATTTCTCGTGTGAGTGCAGCAATTGTAGCTGCTTTTTGTAAATTATCTTTGAATCGCGCAAGCTAGATTCTAGCTCACTCTATCAAGTGCGCGTGTGAGTCTCTGGCGCATTAGCTCTATATGCTCTTGCGTGATGATAAGCGGCGGGGCGAAGCGCAGGACATTATGCGATGCGCTAAGGATTATTAGCCCTTCTTCTATGGCAAGCTGGACTATGTGCTTTGCTTGGATTTTGCTTTTTGGATCAATCTGGACACCTTGCAAAAAGCCTTTACCCCGCACGCTGTGTAAAAAATCATAGCGATCGCATAGCTCTTGTAGCACTTGTGTGAGGCTAGGTGTAAGCTTAATCACTCTTTGCACTAATTGCAGCTCTTCAAATATATCAAACACCTTACTCACTGCCGCGCATACAAATGGATTGCCCCCATAGGTGCTGCCATGATCTCCGGGCTTTAGTGAGAGGTCAGCGACCTTTTGTGATAGCACAAATGCCCCCACAGGCACACCACAGCCAAGGGCTTTCGCCGTGGTGATAATATCAGGCATTATCCCATACTGCTCATAGGCAAACATACTCCCACTTCTGCCCATACCGCATTGGATTTCATCAAGGATTAGCAGCATATCGTGCCTATCACAAAGCTTGCGCATAGCGTGTAAAAACTCCTTGCTAGCAGGCGTTACCCCGCCTTCACCCTGTATGGTTTCTAGCATAATGGCACAGGTCTTTGGCGTGATAAGCCGCTCTACACTTGCTATGTCATTAAAGCGGGCGAATTTCACGCCAGAGAGCAGCGGTTTAAAGGGCTTTTGATACGCGCTATTGCCTGTAACTGATAGCGCACCAAGCGTGCGCCCGTGGAAAGAATCTTTCATAGCGATGATTTGGGGGGATTTTATGCCCTTTTCATAGGCGTATTTTTTGGCGACTTTGAGTGCGCCCTCGCACGCCTCTGCCCCACTATTGGTGAAAAACACCCGATCTAGCCCACTAGCTTTAGCAAGCTTTGTAGCAGCCTCTATTGCCGGGAGATTGTAGTAGAGATTAGAAATGTGCAAAAGCTTATCGATCTGCTCTTTTAGCGCGGTGTTGAAAGCGGTGTTGCCATAGCCTAGGGCATTGACAGCGATACCCGCCCCAAAGTCTAAATACTCTCTGCCCTGCGTGTCATAGAGATATACTCCCTGTCCTTTGTTAAAGATGATAGGCAAGCGGGAATAGACCTGCAAAATCGCGCTGTCATTTGGCTTTTTCATTTTTGGCGTTGGCTTTTTGCGAAAAAGCGGGGAGTTTGTGGCTCGCTGCGTCGATAGACCGCAAGTCTTATCTCCTTGCTCGCCACTGCACAACCCCGCTTTTTCATCAAAAATCCTTCCGCCTGCGGCTTTTGTATCAAACGCACTTTCAGCCCTTGTATTTTTGCCGCACAATCCTGCCGCCTGCGGCTTGTTTAAACTTTGAGCGTTTTTCCTAGAATCCACTTTTTGTAATTCTACAAGTTGGCTATCAAACGCACTTTCAGCCCCTATGTGGGTAGAAATCTTAGAATCCTTTGCTGGCTTGTTGAGAGATGTTGCGGTGCTAGAATCCACTTTTGGCGTTTTTTTCTTAGAATCCATTGTTACTCCTTAATTTAGACTTTTCCTAGAATCCACTTTTTGTTTAGAATCTTTCCTTGCCATACTCTCTCCTTAATGTATTATCAATCGCGCAAAATCGCCGTGCCTATACCCTCATCGGTAAAAAACTCCAGCAATAAGCAGTGCTTGATACGCCCATCGATAATATGCACGCGCGATACACCGCTCTCCACGGCTTTTATGCAGTTTTGTAGCTTTGGCAGCATACCACCGCTAATGCCCCCGCCTTGCAGCAGCTCCTTAGCCTTTGAGGTCGGTAGTATCGTGATAAGCGAGGCTTTGTCATCAAAATCACGATAAATCCCCTCAATATCACTAAGGAAGACAAGCTTCTCTGCCTTTAGCGCGATAGCTAGCGCATAGGCGGCATCATCGGCGTTGATATTATAATCTTGGGCATTTGTATCCATACCAATAGGGCAAATCACCGGCACAAAGCCATTATCAAGTAGCCCTAAAATCAAGGCTGTATCCACCGCCTGCACCTCGCCTACAAACCCTATATCCACGCCATTTGCGAGCTTTTTTTGCGCGCAAAAAGTATTGCCATCTTTGCCGCTTATCCCCACTGCCTTAACCCCATAGCTTGCCATATAGCCTACAAGGTCTTTGTTGATACGATTTAGCACCATTTGGGCGATTTCTAGCGTGCCTTCATCGGTTACGCGTAGTCCCTGCTCAAAGCGCGCTTCCTTGCCCATTTTGCCCACCCACTTGCTGATCTCCTTGCCACCTCCGTGGATAATGATAGGCTTAAAGCCTATGCTTTTTAGCAGGGCTATGTCCTGCACTACGCTTTTTTTCAAGCTCTCATCTTCCATAGCACTACCGCCATATTTGATGAGAATGATCTTGCCACTAAAGCGTTGGATATAGGGGAGGGCTTCGATGAGTGTTTTTGCTTTGCTTTGTAGTTCTTGCATATTCATATAGCTGTCCTTGTTATAAAAAGTGGGCAATCTAGCGATTCAGCTTTGGGCGAGCGATTCACGCCATTGAAAAAATTTAGGGCAGTCACTATCGACAAGATAGCTCCTACCCTAAATTTTTTCAAAAGACGCAAAGCCCCACCGCAACCCTTAGAATCGTGCTAAGATAAACAACCTTAAAAAAGTGGATTCTAGCAAAGGCGCGATTATAGCAAATACACGCTTCACTCGCTAGTATCCGCAGAGAAATCACAGATATAAAAGCCCTTTTCATCACAGGCGATCTCATAGCGCACGCCTGTGTGCAGATCGATCACATAGCACTGCTCCAAAGTCTCCACCTTAGCACGCTCTGGCGGGATCTGGCGCATCCTTGCTTGCACCTCATCGATGTCCTCACACAACGCCGGGAATCCAAACATCACAAGTTTATATGATAATGCCATAGCTAGCTCCTTAGAAAAATCGCAAGCTTACAACAAAAGCTTAAATCTGCTACAATCGCGCCTGCTGAATCGCCAGCCCTAGAATCCACTTTTTTAAGGTTGTTTATCTTAACACGATTCTAAGGGTTGCGGTGGGGCTTTTGGAGTTTTTTGGGGATTTGGAGGCAGAGCTAGACTAGAGGTCTGCGGTTGCCTCCAAATCCCCAAAATCTACGAAATCGCTCACCCAAGACTGAATCGCTAGATTGCTCAAAAAGGACTATAAAATGAACCCCTTCACCTCCACACGCAACGCCACCACCCCACCCGCCAATTTCACCCAAGCGATCCTATCACCCGCTGCTGACTCTAAAGGGCTTTATACCCTAGCCACACTGCCTACAATCGACTTTCGCGCGCTGCTAGATTCTAGCTACAATGATCTATGCAAGGCGATTTTCACGCACTTAAAGATAGAGATAGATTCTAGCGTGCTAGATGCTGCCTTGCACTGCTATGCAAGCTTTGATGACCCTAATAACCCAGCCCCCATCACCCAGCGTGAAAATGCCTATTTCCTAGAGCTTTATCACGGACCTACTCGGGCGTTTAAGGATATGGCTCTATGCCCCTTTGGCTCTTTGTTTAGCTCTCTAGCAGCCGCGCATAATCAACGCTATCTAATCCTAACTGCCACCAGCGGCGACACAGGACCTGCCACGCTTGCCGCCCTTGCCTCTAAGCCCAATGTCAAAGTGATCTGCCTCTATCCAGATGGCGGCACAAGCCAAGTGCAAGGCTTGCAAATGCAAACAGCCTCCGCGCCCAATCTCAAAACCTTAGGCATTGTAGGCGACTTTGACACCGCGCAAAGCCTGCTAAAATCCCTACTAAACAGCCAAGACTTCACCGATAAAATCGCGCAAAAGGGCTATAAACTCTCCGCGGCAAATTCTGTGAATTTTGGGCGAATCGCTTTCCAAATCATCTACTATATATGGGGCTATCTCACGCTTGTGCGACAAGGGGCGATGAAGTGGGGGGAGAAGCTAGCAGTGAGCGTGCCTAGCGGGAACTTCGGCAATGCTTTGGGGGCGTTTTTGGCTAAGTGTATGGGGCTGCCGCTAGGGCAGATCATCATCGCTAGTAATCAAAACAATATCCTTACAGAGCTTATAACAAGCGGCGTGTATGACATCGCAGGTAGATCCTTGCATAAGAGCATTTCACCTGCTATGGATATACTAAAAAGCTCCAATGTCGAGCGCGTGCTTTTCTACCTCTATGGCGATACGCGCACCAAAGAGCTGCAAGAGTCCCTAGAATCCACTTCGCGCTATGCCCTAAGCGGCGATGAGCTAGAAAAGCTGCAAGAGCATTTTTGTGCGTGGTGGGGCGATGATACAAAGGCTAGAGAGATGATCCGCACAGCTTTTGACAAAGGCTATATCCTAGATCCGCACACTGCCCTAGCATACGGGGCGCATTGTGCCATAAACCCTAGTCAAAAGACGCTTGTCTGCGCTACGGCTGAGTGGAGTAAATTTGCCCCAAGTGTGGTGGAAGCGATCTTTGGTAAGAGGGTCGATGATAAGCAGGCGATACAGATAATGCTAGATGCTGGGGCGAGCATTGGTGCTGGGATCACAGAGCTTTTTAGCAAGCCGAAGCTTCACACACAAGTGCTAGAAAAAGAGCAGGTGGAAGGTGCGATTTTGCAGTGGCTGTGATCTCCTTAAGCCCTCGCTCTAGAATCCACTTTTTGTAAAACGATTCAGCTTTGGGTAGGCAATGCGGCAGTGTTGCGTGATTTTAGGGCAGTCATTACCGCTTAGGTAACTCCTACCCCAAAACGAGCAGAGCGAAGTTTCTTTAGAAAATCACGCAAAGCAACCACAGTCCCCACCGCAATTCTTAGAATCGTGCGAAAGTAAAATGGACTTTGTGAAGCAAGACAAGCTTTTTGTGAAATAACGCCCACTTTCTCTCGCTTGCGAGCCGCTTTAGCGGCGTGGCAAAGCAAGCAACGCGCAGCTTCTTTGATAATCCCTAGAATCGTATTGAAGTAAAACAAGCTTTTTGTGAAGTCAAAAACCTTCAAAAGTGGATTCTAGTAGCAACGCTTATTTTCCGTCATTGCGAGATTTTGCGCTAGCAAAATCGTGGCAATCCATAAATTCTGCGGTAGCAGAATAATCATTACTAGAATCCACTTTTTCTAAAACGATTCAGCTTTAGAAAAAGTGGATTCTAGGGTTTAGAGCTATTTGATAGAGTGGGTGGAGTTGGGATCGACAGATTTGATAAGCTCTAGGATCTCTTGGTGGTAGAGCTCTTGGCTGGCTAGATTCTCACGCATTTTAAAGCCTGCTTCAATGATCGCATAAAGCTCCGGCTTAGTGGTCTTCCACCGCTGGAGTGTGCGGGTGGTGATACGCAGGATTCTGGCTTTGTCTCTTTGGGTGTATTTCATAATGCTTTGCCTTTAAATTTTTGGCATTTAAAGGCAAACTCTCTTTAAAGCTAACTATGATAATAAGTCGTTTTTATAAATTATTTAAGAAATTATGTCGTATCATTAGTGAGCTAGCAATCACAAAGGCGCGTAATGACACAAGATCAGGTGGAAAAATTTATCACTGAGCTTAGTAGTGAGATACAAAAGTCATTTTTAGGGCTTAAGATTATAGGCTGGGAGAGTGTGGAGTATGAGTTTGAGATGGAGCTAAGCGATATGAGCGGTGTAAGTTGGAATGAATACGACAAAGTGCCATTGGCGGAAGGGCGATATATCACAAGAGAAGAGTGGAAAGAGAAGCGACATGCTATTCCACATTATTTTGCCGATGATCCGGCTATGCAAAAAAGATTTGCCAAGGTAATGCAAGATCACATGGGAAATTGGGATTTCACACAAACTAAACAAGCACAGCAAGATATTATCGAAAATGCAGAAGAGTATAGATTCTATCTAAAAAGACTATGCAGAAAATGTATAGAAAAAGGAGTCAAGCCATGTGATGAATGTATCCACACGGAGTTTGATGATATGTGCAAGGCGTGCGGAAAACTAAAAAAACGAGATCGCAAATGGGCGTTTGATGATCCAGCAGCAGAGTGTGATAGCTGCTATGACTCAGGGTGGATCATTACTAATATTGAGCTGATATATAACTACCTGATTAAAAGAGAGTGTATTGATACAGCCAATGATCCGCGATTTGACCCAAAAAAGTTTGAAGAATACAGGATGATCCGCACAGCTCTTCTGCGGGGCGATATGCAAATAGAGAAGCTTGACTTCATATATGATAGGACAAAGGCAACATATGAGCGCCGCTCCTACGCAAATATCTCTCGTAATGGTAGTGCCACGCAGCGTTATCGTATCAAAGTCCCAGTTGCAGTGGCTACGATAGAGATAGGGGCTAGGAAGTTTGAGTGGGTGCTGTATGAAAGGGAGTTTGACATGATCAATGGCGATAGGATTGTGCAAGAGATATTCCAAAATCTTATCTATCCCACTAGCAAAGTGAAAAACTTGAAATACTGCTAGGCAATCTTAATCAAAGGAGCAACAATGAAAAACGGAAATCTAAGAGAAGCATTACAAATGGGGGTGTTTTATATCCCAAACTATCAGCGCGACTATGCGTGGGGGATCGAGCAGCTTAACGATCTCTGGGAAGATTTGCAAGAAAATGTAGAGATTGTTAGAGGCAAAGGACAAAGCGATGAAAGCGGGCATTTCTTGGGCACGATTGTCATCGCCCCGCACGGATCGTATAATGCTTACGATCTAATCGATGGGCAGCAGCGAATGACTACGATATTTATGCTGCTTTACGCGCTTTTGGCAAGAGGCAGCATAAATAGAGCCTATATAGAAGCAGATGATGGGAAGCAAACCTCTAGACTCCAAGTCATTGAGAAAAACCAAGACTTTTTCACCAAGCTTTTAGGCTATGCTGGTAGCTCGCATATCCCACAAGAGCTACAAGACCAAGCCCACACAAAAGGGCAGCAAAATCTCCGTGAAGTGTTTGATGCGATTTTAAGTCGTGTAAATCTGCCAAGTGAAGAGGTCAATCTCTATATCGATACTTTGCTAGCGATGCAGCTAATTGTGTTTAGAGAGAGTAACGCTGGGCAGGCTATCCGCACATTCCAAAGTGTCAATGATCGCGGCGTGCCGCTAAAGACATTTGACAAGCTTAAATCCCTGCTAATCTACTACTCCAATCGCTATTGTAGTGCAAGGCTTGATGATAAGATCAATGATCTCTTTGGCGAGATTTTTGAGTATTCTGCGCATATAGAGAGCCATAAGCATAGCTCGGTAGTAGGGGGGACAAATTTCAAAGAAGCTGAAATGCTGCGCCACCACTTAGGCAGCTACCCCACTTTGTCTCTCAAAGGCTCGGCGATGGGTCCTAGAGTTACCACAGAGATGACATATAAAATCATTAAAGATTATCTAGCACATTGCAAAAAAGATCCGCAGGCTTTAGGGGAGTTTATCGATCATTATGTGATGGATTTGCGCGACTTTTTTAAGACATTTGTAGAGATTTTAGACCAAATCGATACAAACAAGGTGCTTTTTGAGTGCCTTTATTTGGAGAATCTACACCCGCGCCTTTACCCCACGCTTGTGCGTCTCTATATGCAGCCTGCAATCGCCAATACAGAAGAGCTAGTAGAGCTTATCACTAGGGCAGACTTCGTGCTATCCAAGCTTTTGCGCACTGAATCAGTCTATGACATCAATGCGGTGATACGCGATGGTGGATTGATACGAGATAATGGAGCTAGAAGTATAACTAAGCAAGAATTGCTAAAAGAGATACAAAAAATCTGTATAAAAACGGGCAAAAACTTGCAAAGTCATATTGAAGGGTTTGTGCAAAGCGCGTTTAACACCGATAGCAAAGCTGGCTACCACTATGTGTTTCTCAAGCACACTTGCCCCAATTTGACGATAGGAGATCTGCTAGGGCTTGTTAGAACTTCTCAAAAGAATTTTGACCTAGGCAATGCACTAGGTATCGAGCATATATGCCCGCAAAGCTGGGGTGATAAGGGAGAGTGGAGGGGCTATGGCTTTAGCGATAGGGGCGAGTTTGATGGGCTTAAGCACTCGTATGGGAATCTACTCACCCTAGAAAAGAGTCTAAATAGTGAAGCAGGCGATAAATCCCCAGAGCAAAAGCAAGCCGCGTATGGAAGATCTCATATCCCCTATACTAAAGGATTTGGCAGCCAAGTGGATAAGTTTGACAAAGAAGCGATAAAAAAGCGCAATGAAGAAGCGCGAGATTTTCTCAAAGAATTTTTCAAAGACTTTATAGACTAGATTCTAGCTATTTTAGAATATGCGATGCGTGATAAGACAGCTACCAAGCAGACACTGATCATACCAAGCTAGAATCCACAAGCCCCTCCACACAAATGCGTGCCAAGCGGTAGAATCCACGCGCCAAAGATAGGGCAAAAGTGGATTCTATGGCAAAGGCAGTAGCTACCGCACCGCTGCTAATGCACTCTTGCAATGACAGCAAAAGTGGATTCTACTTTATAAATAGATGTAGAGATAAGTCCTTGTAGCTAGAAATGCGCGTATTTATAGGCTAGGCTTTGAAAAGGGCTTGCTTTATGCGTGCTAGTTTGTCCTTGCAAAATATCTCCACACTCCTAAAGCGCAGGCAAGATTTCAGCCTTTTAAACACCCCTATAAATGCCACATATCGCCTATAACGCCTCTCTTCAAAGAGCCTTAGGCAAGCCCTCCCCCTCCTGAAGCTCTTCTCATAAGGCTGGCTTACAATAGAGAGCAGAAATTGCTCAAGCTGGCGTTCAAAAAGCTCGATATGATTAGAGTCCAAAAACAAAGGCTCTTGCAGTATCGCAAGCTGCTTGCTAGGGCTTGTGTCTATGTCTTTGATATGCGCGATCAAGGATTCTAGGGTAGGGAAGCTATGGGCATTGATAAACGCCTTTGCATTTACCCCCCCCCCCCGTAGATAATGCCTTAGTCGCTAAGGGATCGCCCCAATAGATTGGGATAGTCTGTGCTGCTGCTGCTTGGATAAGCTTCTCTGTCAAGTAGCCCGGAGTAGAAGAATTCTCAAAGCAAAGGGAGAATCTACACTGCTTTTGGAAGGCAAATTTATCTTGCACGCGCTGCCCTATGTTGTTTAGATACCTCCCGCCAGAATCCACTTTTTTATACGCATTAAGCGCGTAGAAGACTTGCTCTCTATAAGGATCAGCATTGCCATTGCTCACTACAAAATTGCAAAATCGCTTCTTGCTTGCTAGAAGTGTCTCATCAACGCCCTTGTGCTTGTTGCTTGCTCTTTGTGTGTCTTGCTCATAGAAAAGGTAGAGCGGATAGCGCAAATAGCGATCTAAGAAGTGTAAATGATCAAAGCCTATGGCATAGTCGCAGATATTGAAATTAGGCGTGATATTTTCACCGGTGTAAAAAATGCGCACACAATCATATTTGATATGCTCGCTACCAAAAACAGAGTAGAAGAGATATTGCGGGGCTTTACTATCAAGTATGATTGTAAAATGCTCTTGTAGTATGGCACAAATCTTTTGGGCGATACCTTGCATATCGCCAAAGTCGCAAAAGTGGATTCTAAGGGATTGTGTAGGGCTTAGATCTTGCATAATCACTCCATATCTTTGTAGAAAGGCGCAGTATAGCAAATGCTTACTTATGGCTTTGTAAGCATAACCTTGGCGATGCCTAATGCTATGCTACAAACTAAAGCAAACCACCAAGCCCCCATAAGTCCCCATAAGACAAGCCCCATCATCGTTGGGATCACGCCACACCATAAGCGCGGATCTGGCGCAAAATGGGGATAGGCGGGTGCGAGATGGGTGATAAAAGATAAGAGTGATTAAAGTGGATTCTAGGGGTTTAAGCTTGTTTCATCGCCGCTTTGGGATTCTAAGATTGCGCGGCTCTGTCATTGCGAGCAGGCGCGGTTGCGGTTGCGTGGCAATCCATTTGCGTTTTTCAAAAGTGGATTCTAGGAGTGGATTATTTCTTGCACAAAGCTTGCAGATAGCGACTTTGGCGTGGTGCGTGTGGTGGGGATCGCTAGGATTTTGTAGGATTTTGTATAGGTGAGAAAATGCAGAGTGATCACATCGCCCACGCGCACTTCCTTGCTACTTTTGGCACGCACACCATTGAGCTCTATGACATTGTTTGCGCACATATCTTGCGCGATTGAACGCTTTTTGACAATATTTGTCGCATTGAGAAAACTATCGATCCGCACAGATTCTCCGTTTCATAAATGTAGCTAGATATTTTGCACGAGATTGTAGCAAAATCCAAAGATTGCACCTCAAGTATATTTGATTTTCACAAAAAATTAGATAGAATCGGCAGCTATACTTAAGTTTGCAAATTTAAAGGTTCGTGATGGTTTTTGAAGTCAAGTCGCCCATTTTAGGCTTTGAAGATGTTGTGAAAATGAAGCTTGAAAAAATCGATGAGATTTTTATGCGTTTGAGTAATGTCGATGCGCCAGCGCCGGTATTTGTGCTTATCAATCCTTTCATCTTGCGCGAGTATGACTTCGAAGTGCCTGTGGCGATGAAACTACTGCTAGATCTAGAAAATGCCAAAAACATCTTTGTCGCCAATATTATGGTGATGCAAAACCCTATCCAGCAATCCACGATCAACTTCCTAGCCCCACTAGTATTTAACTTTGATAATCAAACAATGGCACAAATCGTCCTAGATAGCTTCAAATACCCTACATACAGCATAGCCGAACCTATCTCTAAGTGGTATAAAGAGGGCGAAGAGCTAGCGGCGAACACCCCCACAGACAATCAAAACACAAAATAAATAGCCTTGATTCTAAGGCTTGCGCTTTATGCGATAATACGGAGACTATGATGAGAGAGTATTCTTTGGATTTTTATTCCACGCTTGTGGCTATGGTGGCGGTGCTGCTGCTTGGGAGATTTTTGCTAGCACGCATTAAATTCCTGCGAGATTTTGATCTGCCCGAGCCTGTTGTGGGCGGGGTGTTTGTCTGTATCGCGATTTTTATCGGCTATAAGTATTTTTCTGTGCATATTGCCTTTGATGAGTCTCTAAAAGATCCACTAATGCTGGCGTTTTTCTCAAGTATTGGGCTAAGTGCGGACTTCTCTTCGCTCAAAAAGGGTGGGCGGCTTTTGGTGTTGTTTTTGGTGATTGTAACAGGACTGCTCTTTTTGCAAAATATCGTGGGCGTGGGGCTGGCACTTGCTATGGGCGTAGATCCGCTAGTAGGGCTTCTTGGTGGCTCTATCACGATGAGCGGAGGACACGGGACCGGATCGGCTTGGGCAGATATGTTTGCCAAGTCTCCCTATGAGCTTAGTAATGCCAGAGAAGCTGCGCTTGCAGCCGCGACTTTTGGGCTTGTGATGGGCGGGCTTATCGGCGGTCCTGTCGCACGATTTCTTATACGCAGGCACAAGCTACAAACCCCGCATTCTAGCCATAGCATAGACACTAATGAGCAAAGCACTCTAGCGAGCAATTTTGAAGCCCCGCAAAAAGAGCGGCTCATCACCACTGCTTCATTTCTAGAATCTCTAGCCCTAATTGCTACTTGCTTACTCGTGGGGAATTTTATCACCCAGATCAGCACACCCACCTTGCGTGATCAATTAGGGATCAATATCCCTACATTTGTGTGGTGCTTGTTTTGCGGGATCATCTTGCGCAACACCCTAGCCGCGCTCAAAATCCACCATGTATTTGATAGAGAAGTATCTGTGCTAGGGAATGTCAGCTTGGCGTTGTTTCTTGCTCTCTCATTTCTCATCATCAAAATCTGGCAGCTAGCAGATATTGCTTTGCCGCTTATCGTGATTTTGGTGGTGCAGACATTGATGATGATAGCGTATGCGATTTTCATCACCTTTAGATTCTTAGGCAAGGATTATGATGCAAGCGTATTTGCCGCTGGGCATTGTGGGTTTGGGCTTGGGGCTATGCCTACGGCTGTGGTCAATATGCAGGCTGTTACCAATCACTATGGCACAAGCCACGCGGCATTTATGATAGTCCCGCTTGTGGGGGCATTTTTCATCGATATTATCAACTTGCTTGTGATCCAAGGCTTTTTGCTCCTGCGCATATTTCCGCAGCCCGATCCGCAAGCTAGCCTAGAATCCGCACTAGAATCCACTCATACCCTAAGCCCTATGCTAGATTCTAGTGTGCAAGCACTATCAAGCCTAGCGCACGCGATTGTAAGTGTATGCTAGAGGCTTTATCCTAAGTAGATTCTATAATACTTGCCCGTATTTATAATACGCCGCGCAAGCCCCCTCGCTGCTTACCATACAGCTCCCTAGAGGGTGCTCTGGAGTGCAGGACTTGCCAAATACTTTGCAATCAAGTGGCTTTGCCACACCGCGCAAAATATCGCCACATCGGCAAGCTTTATTATCAGCTATGGGCGTGTGATCTAGCACGCTAGCAAACTCTCTCTCCGCGCAAAATGCGCTAAACTCATCGCGCAATCGCAAGGCAGATCCTGCTATGTGTCCTAGCCCTCTCCACTCAAAGCTCTCTCTTATCTCAAAATATGTGCGCATAAGCTCTTGGGCTTTTGTATTGCCCTCACGCGTTACCACGCGGCGATATTGCACTTCAAGCTTAGGGGCATTGCGCACCGCTTGGCGCGCGATCATCACAATACTCTCCATCATATCCACAGGCTCAAAGCCGCTTACTACAATAGGCATAGCAAACCGCTCAAAAAGCGGCTCATAAATCTTAGAGCCTGCGATCACGCTTACATGTGAAGGCGCGATTAGGGCGTTGATCTTGCAATCCTTACTACCTAAAATCGCATATAAAGGCGGTGGGACTAGGACATGATTGCTATGGATAAAGAGATTTTTTAGCCCGGATTCTATCGCTCGCTTTAGCACAGCTGCAGTCATCGGCGTAGTCGTCTCAAAGCCGATAGCAAAATACACCACGCGCTTGTATGGATTAGCCTTGGCGATCTCTAGAGCCTGCATAGGTGAATACACAAAGCGCACATCAGCTCCTAAAGCCCTAGCATCTTGCAAGCTCCCCAAAGAGCCCGGCACGCGCATCATATCCCCTAGCGTTAGTAAAATCACATCTTTTTGCATAGCAATGGTGTAGGCTTGGTTTATGCGGCTTTTTGGCATTATGCACACAGGGCAGCCCGGTCCGTGGATACATTGGATAGATTCTGGTAGCAGATGACTTAGCCCATAGCGCATAAGCGTATGTGTATGCCCACCGCACACTTCCATCATATAAAGCGGCTCTTGCAGATCTTTGGCGATTTCGTGTAGTTCGCGTTTAAGAGCTAGGATTGCATTATTATCACGGAAGCCTTCTAAAAGGAGCTTGGTGTTTAGCGTGTTTTTCATTTTGGGTGTTTGTGTTTTGTTTGGTTTTGGTGTTGGCTTTTTGCGAAAAAGCGGGGGGCTTGCCTTTTGCTTGTGCGATAGACACTCAGTCTTATCTCCGCGCAAAAGGCTGCACAACCCCGCTTTTTCATCAAAAATCCTGCCACCTGCGAGATTTTATCAGGCACAATTTCGGCTTTTTCGTTTGGCGATTTATCTACATTTTGGGCGGTTTCCTTAGAATCCACTTTTTCACTAGCAGTGTTGCTTGCCGTCATTGCGAGCCGCTGCGTAGCAGTGGCGTGGCAATCCATATTTTTTGCGGTGGCAAAAATGGGAGTATCACTAGAATCCACTTTTTCAAAAGTGGATTCTAGGATTTGAGCTTGATTTTCCATTTTGACTCGATTTCTTCTTCAAGGATTCTAGGCATTCTAAAGAAACCTGCTTGCGTGCCCCCGCCTTGCACCGCTTCGCTTGTTTTCAAGCCGCACGCGGAGATAAGCCTTGAGTGGCTATCGCGTGAGCTAGGCGATGAAATCCCCGATTCTAGCCCGCAAGCCGAATCCCCACTAAGCAAGACCGAATCCCTCAACCTAGAATCCACTTTTTACAGCCTTATTTAAATGCTTGTGGCAACGCTTGGTAGGAGTCTTCTACAACTTTTGGGTCTGGCTTCTCGCCCTCATATTGTGCGATTTGCGCTTGTGTGAGCGGCGTCCAAGTAAGCGTCTGCCCCATCATTCCTAGCTTATCGATACTTGCGCGCAAAGTTAGCTTGCCAGAAGAATCTTTGGTGATTTTTAGGTGATAGGTTTTGCCATCATCATAGTTATACACCTCCCCACCGCTAAAGCCGCCCTTGCCATCGCTCTTTAGCCCATAGACGAATACCGCGCCTTTGTCGTATCGCTCTCGTAGCTTTGGGTCTGGGTTTTTGCTGTCTTTTTTCGGTCCGCTGCCATCGACATTGGCAAATCCATAGGCATAAAACTTGCCATTTTTGCTAAAAAACTCCACGATACTCTGTCGCCCACTATCACCTATATGTGTCATATAATAGCCGCTTAATGTAGAATCCGCTTCATTAGCATATACACTTACTTGCACCATAGCAAGCACTAGCACAATTTTTTGCAACATCGCATAAACTCGCATTATCTCTCCTTGTTTTATATCGTATTATATCCGCCCGCAATACTCAATCTAGCTCTTCTTGCTCCATCTCCATATCCTGCACGATTTGCTTATACAGCTCTATGGATTCTAGCGCGGCTTGTGTGTCGATCTTGCTCATCACATAGCCGATATGCAGCAGCACATATTCGCCCACTTGCACCTCTTCTTGCATAAGATCTAGGCTTGCTTCTCGGCTTACGCCTAGGGTCTCTATCGTGGCGGTATTTGTCTCGCTATTTATCGCTAGCACTTTGGAAGGGATCGCTAGGCACATACACACTCCTTAGCTAAAGCAATGGCTAGAATGATAGCCAGCTTTTTTGCAATCTACAATAAATCGCGCGAGATTTTCTATGCTCGCTCTATCCTTAGAGCTTGTGCAAAACAGCGGAACATTGGGCTTTAGCTTTGCTAGATCTTCTTGCACTTTAGCGATTGTAAAGCCAAATACCTCACACACATCGCTTTTAGAAATCACCACCGCATCCGCGCATAAAAACATACTAGGATACTTCAGCACCTTATCATCGCCCTCTGTGCTTGAGAGTAGCACGATATTAAGATCCGCGCCCAAATCATAGCTAGCAGGGCAGACCAAATTCCCCACATTTTCGATAAACAAATACTCCACACTAAGCGCATCGCGTGATTTTAGGGCATTATAGGCAATCTCTATCATACTCGCTTCTAAATGGCAGGCAGCCCCTGTTAGAATCTGGTGGGCAGCTATGCCTTTGCTTTCTAGCCTAGTGGCATCGCGATTGGTCTGCAAGTCTCCTTCAATTACCGCAAAGCTAAAGCGATCTTCCCCCACGGATTTAATATCTGCAAACTGCTCTAGCAAAGTCGTCTTCCCGCTACCTGGAGAGCTCATAAGATTGATCACATAGAGATTATCTCGCGCATAGATTTCGCGCATTTGCTTGGCTTTTTGGTCGTTTTTGCTTAGGATTTTTTCTACAATTTGTAGGGATTTTGGTGAAAGGGTTGGGTTGTTTGGCATTTGTTTGTTTGGCATTTTAGCTCCTTTGAAAATCGCTAATGACTTCTTCATACATCGCAATAGCCTTAGCAATAGTGGATTCTAGGGTGTAGTTTTGCGCGGATTTGGCATAGAGCTTGCTTGCCTGATCTCGCTCTTGTGTCCGCTCTATCCAATAGGTGATTTTCTCGCTCAAATCACTTGCATCTCCAGCTCTAAAAAGCGAGCGGGAATCTAGCGCGAACTGCCTAGTCGCCGAGACTTTAGAGTCCGCGATAATTGGCACGATCCCACAGCTTATCGCCTCTAGTGCGGCGATCGCTTCTCCCTCTACTTCTGCGGCGTGGATATAGAGCGTGCTTTGGTGTAGCACTTTGATAAGCTCTTCAAGGGGCAAAAACCTAAAATCCACCGCATTTGGCAGGATTTTTGCCTGCTTTTTTAAAGTGGATTCTAGCGGACCTACACCAAGCAAATGTAGCTTGATCTTGTCTTTATAGGGATTTTGGGCGATGGCTTTGATGATGAGATCTTGTCGCTTTTCTTTAGAGTAACGCCCCACCATTGTGATATGGATAAGCTTATCTAAAGGAGTGCTGCTAGGATCTGCTGGCTTAAACTTTGGATCAAAGCCATTAGAGATGACATACTTTTTCCCGCCATAGCCTGCGCGTTCAAGCTCATCTTTGATAAGCTGGGAGGGGCAGTGGATATGGGCGATATGTCGATAAAAGCGGCGTTTAAAAAGCCAAAAGATGAAGCGATTAAGCAGGGCAAACTTCTGCAAGCCGATATTATAGGTGATATGCTCTGGCTGGAGGTGGAAAGCTGCCATATAAGGCACGCCCATTTTCTTTGCCACTTGCACAGCGACTTGCTCTAGCCTAAATGGCAAAAACAAATGCACAATATCCGCGCCTAAAAATGCTTGCTCTAGCACCTTTACATCTGGCTTGCCAAAGACCATATGCTGCGCCTTTGCAATCTCTGTAACAAGCGGGATATACCGCTCTTTGACAGGGTAGAATCCACTTCCTTGCACAAAGGGCGCGACCACACGCACGCTATGCCCACGCTTCTCAAGCGCACTAGCAAAGCGCGCTGCTGTCATTGAAGTGCCATTACTCTTATCAGCAAAGCTATCGACCACAAGCACGATAATCAATCACAGCTCCTTGTCATCTTTAAGCTTAAGTTTAAAAAGCTTTTTGTCAAAAATGACGATATAAAATAGCCCATCAAAGATTTTAATATTGAGCACAAAGCCTTCGACTTTCACTTCACATTTACGCACATCGCCAAGCAGGGTTTTTGCCTTTAGCTCGATGACTTGATTTGTCTCCACAGGAGCTAGGAATTTCACATCAGAGCCGATGATAATGGAATTTTTCTTATTGATAGCACAGAGTGCGGCAAAGCCCGCTGCTGCTTGCACAAAGCCTGTATGTGTGATACCCGGCTCTACCTCCATATCTTCACGCGTAGTGAGTGTAACTTGCGCCTTATCCTTGCCCATCTCCCCCACCTGCCCGCAAAAGTGCGGATTGATCGCTGTGCCTATAACTCTATCTCCTACGATCTGCCGCTCTTGCAACTCTTCTTCGTCCATTATTTTCTCCTTACTTTGATATAGGCTCTTTTGGGTGCTGGGTAGCCTTCTATGGTTTTGCTGCTATCATTTGGGTCTAGGAAATTCTCTAAGCTTAGAGAGTCTATCCAGCGCGTTTTGCGCTGCTCTTGCGTGGTGGTAGGCACAATCGCTAGCACCTCCACAGACTCAAATCCACACCGCTCGCACCAGCCCTCTAATGCGCTTAGATTTGGGAGCAGATAGACATTACTCATTTTAGCATAACTCCCACGCACGCTAAGGGCTAGCGGCAGCCCAGCAATGCTAGAATCTAGCGTGCTAGCCACATCGTTTATATCAAAGATAAGCGTGTCGATAAATGCTATGCCGCCTGTCTCTAGGCTCTGGGCTATGGATTTTAGCGTGGCAAACACATCGCTGCGGTGGTATAGCACGCCTAGGCAAAAGATCACATCAAACTTCTCCCCCACTCTCTGCACATACGCAGGCAGATCCTGCACGCCCAAAAGCTCGTAGCCTATGGGTAAATCAAGCAAGTGATTAAGCCACGCAAATTGGCAGTAAAACAAACCGCTAGGGTCAAAGCCCACGATTTTTTGCGGTGATTGTGGCATTTGTGGCGATTCAGCTTTGCGCCCAGCATACATAGCAAACATATAAAACCCATTATTACACCCTACATCTGCCACCTTCGCCCCACCTATCTGCACAAAAGGTGCGAGCAAATCCCACTTCATATAGCTCTGCCACTCGCTATCAATATGAAGTGAGCAGCTGGGGCTAGCAAGGGTGAAGGGACCTTTGCGCCAGCCCTTAAGCTTCCACGCTAGCAGTGATAGCACATCAAGCACGCAGCTCTCTTTGCCCTGCCTTGGGACTTGGCTCTTATCTAGCACAAGAGATTTCGCCCACTCTAGCTCATCTGCGCCCCCTAGCAGCGCGATAAGCTCATCTGCCCTAGAATCCACTAGCGGCATAGCAAAGCTCTCGCTATAAATCTGCACGCCATTGTTATAGCCAAAGCTCGCACAGCCCTTTTCCACAAGCCTATCAAGCAGCGTGATAGCGCGGTAGAGCGGGGCTATATGTTTGGATTCTAGGGGATTTGCCATTAGAAAAGTGTAGGGGTGGATTCTTGCGGGGTCTGTGATAGCACAAACACTAGCCCTTGCGTGCTTATGCCAAAGATTAGCCCAAAGTTGTATTCCGTAGTTTTTAGCAGCATAGGCAGGTCATTAGAAGAATCATAGCGGACAACAAACAAGCTCTTATACTTGTCGCATAGCTCTTCTAGCTCTCGCTCATACTCAAGGATCGTAGGGGCAAATACCACGACTCTCGCCCATTTGGCTTCTTGGGAGAGGAACTCGCCATAGCGCGTGAATATGTCTTGGTCATTAGTGGGGATAATCACCCTTGAACTCGCGCCAAAGGATAGAATCTTGGCATCATTTGTCAGCGATATAGGCAAAAGCTCTGGCATAGGATCAAAATGCACAAAATCAAGCTCAATCTTCTCTCGTATGCAAAGAGACACAACCGCAGCAAGCTCTGGGACAAACACACACGGCAGAGCGACCCTGTAAGAATACAGCTTATAGTAGAACTTGATCTCAAACATCGACATAGGCGTGATAAGCTCAAAAGGCAGCTCCACAGGTGTATCACAAGCAATAGGCTCTAGGGCTAGATCAAGCACTTGGCGGGACTTTGCGATGATGATTGTAGGCGATAGCTCTTCTAGCTTATCAAGCAGATCGATAGGATTGTCATCAAAAAACAGCACCGATTTGCTGTGGATTAGGGATTTGGCGACTAGGTATTGTGTGGGATTTGTAGCGACTACGCGGATCGCCTTTGCAAGTAGCTCAAAGCGCACAAGACGGATAATGGCATCGTGTATGGATTCTACCTTGATCCACGCGATTTCTTCATCATTGAGCCGTGTTTGCAAAAACTTATCAAACACGATCCCAAATGCGCCCTTTTGTAATGCTATCTCAATATCACTAGTCTCTAGGGCAAAAAACAAGCTCCCACGCTTGATATTCTCAAGCGTGGTGCAATACCCACTAAACCCCCCGATCGCTGGAGAGTTGATGAGTGTGCCATTGATGATTTCTGTGATTTCTTGCACTTTTTTTGCGATGTCTTGCACTAGCTTATCCTGCTCCCATTTTTTCTTTTCCCATCTATGCGCACAAGCGATAAGGACTCATCATCTTTGCTAGCAAGTATCATTCCATAGCTAAACTGCCCCATAATTTTGGCAGGCTTGAGATTGGCTATCACGCATACTTGCGTGCTAATTAGCTGCTTGGGCGTGTAATACTGCGCGATACCACTTAGCACCACTCGTGGCTCACTCTCACCTAGATCAATCTTTAGGCGTAAAAGCTTGCTAGATTTAGGCACAGGCTCTGCTTCTAGCACTTCACCTACGCGTATATCAAGCTTGCTAAAATCCTCTATACTCACAAGGGCTAGCCCTGCTTCTTTGCCGCAGTCGCTAGAATCCACTTTTTCAAAAGTGGATTCTAGGGGGGCTTCTGGGATTAGCATAGAATCTAGCTTTTGGAAAAGTGGCGGTATCACACGCACTTCAAGTGGGAGATGAAACATTTTATTTTGCTTGATATGGTAGATATAAGAAGCTGGCGTGATTCCTTGCCCAAATGCCATAGCGATAGTGCTAGCAGTCTGTGGCATTATGGGATATAGCGCGTTGGCGACCTTTAGCAAGGTATATCCCACAAAGTTTAAAATCGCATTGAGCTCTACGGATTTGCCGTTTTTAAAGAGATTCCACGGCTCGTATTTAGCGATCATTGCATTGCCAAGATGCAGGAGCTTCCAAATGGCTTCTATATAGGCTTTTATCTGCATAGATTCTATTAGCCCGCTGTTTATCTCATCTAAGATCTTGCACTGAGTTTTGACCTCATCGCCATAATGCTCTACAACAAACTCCGCCACTCCTTGATTCTCTAGCGTAAAGCTATTGATTCCTTTTTGTGGAGCATATTTCGCACACATAGCTAAAAACCTATGCAGCAAATTGCCTAGATCATTTGCTAGCTCGCTATTTATCCGCTCACATAAGAGCTTTTGGCTAAAGTCGCCATCTTGCCCAAAGGGCGTTTCTCTAAGCAGATAGTAGCGCAACACTTCTGCGCCATACGCCTTAGTAAAAGCCCTAGGATCAACCACATTGCCAAGCGACTTGCTCATCTTCTGCCCATCGCGCATCCACCAGCCGTGCGCATAAATATGCTTAGGCAAGGGTAGCCCTAGGCTCATCAAAAATGCAGGCCAATACACCGCGTGGAAGCGTAAAATGTCTTTGCCCACGATATGTGTAGCACACTCCCAATACGCCATTTTCTCCCCCAAATGGGCAGGGCTACTAGAATCCACTTGTAAGGATTCTGGATTTTGATACAGCCCAAACGCACTCATATAGTTAAACAGCGCATCAAGCCACACATACGCGATATGCTGCTTTTGCGCCCCCTTGTGCTTAGGCAGGGCGATCCCCCACTCAAAGCTTGTGCGCGATATGGAGAGATCTTGCAAGCCACTTTCGACAAAGCGCACTACTTCATTTTTGCGATATTTTGGCAAGATCACATCTTCACTGCTAGCATACCACTCTAAAAGTCGTTTTTCATACTTGCTTAGGGCAAAGAAATAGCTCTCCTCTTTAATCTTGCTTAGTGGCTTGCTCCCCGCACAATCAGGGCAGATCCCAGAATCCACATTGAGAAAAAAGCTCTCACAGCTCACGCAATAATCCCCTTCATACTCTCCCAAATACACATCGCCATTTGCACACAATCGCTCAAAGACCTGCACAATCGTTTGCTTATGCGACTCATCTGTGGTGCGGATAAAGTGGTCATAATCAATTCCCATCATATCCCACAAACTGCGGAACACCGCGCTAACCTCATCAGTATAAGCCTTGGGGGGCTTGCCCTTTGCTTTGGCGGCTTGCTCGATTTTCTGTCCGTGCTCATCGGTGCCTGTGAGCAAAAACACTTCATCGCCTCTAAGCCATTTATGCTTTTTCAACATATCGGCGATGATAGTCGTATAGGCGTGTCCTATGTGTGGGACATCATTGACATAGTAAATTGGCGTGGTGATAAGCTGCTTCATAACAATCCTTCCCATCAAAAAATGCTGCCGTGTATTATAAGCTTTAAAGCTTAAAATATTTGGCAGCACCAAGCCTAGAATCTAAAGCTACAAGCAACTCTCTAAGGATAAATAAGGCTACAAGATAGAAGAGCTAGGATCGATAAATGATCGCATAGGCTTCTCATAATGACAGCTCGCGCAAACACCCCCTTTCTCTCCATTAGGCGTAAGGACTTTACGCATAGCGATAAAATTGTCATTCATAAACAAATCAAACAAATCTTGCCTAGCAATATCACCTAGGATATAGTCTTTATGCGCCTTAACATCACTGCGCAAGTTACAGCAGGGCATAACCAAGCCATTATAGTCTATATACATATCCATAAGTGGATAGTAGCAGCCCTTTTGGCGCACGCTCTGGCTTCTTTGCTTGATTTTTTCAATCACGCCGCCTCTATCACCGCCGCTTAAGCTTGGATTCCAGCTGCGATAGAAGACCTTGCATTTTTCATACACGAAGCTTACGCCATATTCTTGCGGTGTGTCGATATAAGTGATATATGGTAGCCCTAGCTTTTTGCCCATTCTCGCCATAGCAGGCTTGATATATGTCTTGACATCAAATGGCTCATCTTTTGTCGCATAATAGCTCATTAGCAAAAAGCTAGCCCCAGCATCTGCTAGCGCGTCTAAATACTCTCTTGTGAGATAATCCCCATTGCTAAAAATCCCTAGAGTTGCCCTAGGAAGCCTAGATCTAGCTTGGTGCAGGCGTTTTAGGATAAGCTCTTTGTTTGCTAGAGTCTAATTGAATCTATGGAAATTTAGCATACCGCTATAATCGATTTCTGCGAGATTATCGATACATTTGAGAAATAGCTCTTCAGGTAGCTCTATGTGGCTTTTTCTATCGATGATGGAGTTTGGGCAAAACCAGCAGGTGCGATTGCAAAAGCTAGAGATTTCGATTTCTATCAACTTTAGATTCTGGGATAAAAGCTGCTTTTTGCGCGCTCTATCGGTAGTGGGCGTGGTGAGTGCGATATAGCGATTAAGCGTATTTAGAGCATCGCTAGCCCTAGAATCTAGCTTGGCAGCATCTTTAGTGCTTTTAGCAAGCTTGGTGCGATAGTAGTGCCGCGCTCTAAAAGGGACATAGGGCTTAATAGTTTGCTTAAAAGCGTGCAGGCTCATAGATTTCCTTTGTCAATAGTATCGCGCTAGGTGGTTGTAGGTGATGGGCGCGTTTGCGATTGTAGTTTTTTTTTTTTGTAAAGAGCTTAAGCCGTAGTGGATGCTAAATGTATATTTTGCAAAGGAGTCTTATTTTGCCAGCGATATTTTCATACAAACATTAGAAAATCCGTGCTACAATCGCGCCCGTTTTCACAAACAACTAAAGCAAACATTTAATCAATACTTATCAATCAATAACCATTAGCTACATATAATTTATCGCTTGTAGAAGCGGATTTGGAGTAATGATGAGAATCTACCTTGATAACAACGCGACCACAATGGTCGATCCTAAAGTCAAAGAAGCAATGGAGCCGTTTTTCTGCGAGCATTATGGGAATCCAAATAGCTTGCATAAATACGGCACAGAGACACACCCGGCAATCGCCGATGCCCTTGAGAAGCTCTATGCGGGCATTAACGCGCGTGATGAAGATGACATCATCATCACAAGCTGCGCCACAGAGAGCAATAATTGGGTGCTTAAAGGCGTGTATTTTGATGAAGTGCTAAAAAAGGGCAAAAACCACATTATCACCACAGAAGTCGAGCACCCAGCCGTGGGGGCTACTTGCGACTTCTTGGAGAGCTTGGGGGTGAAAATCACGCGGCTTAAAGTCAATAAGCACGGCGCGATTTATGCCAAAGATGTGAAAGAAGCTATCACTGAAGAGAGTGCGCTTGTAAGCGTAATGTGGGCAAACAACGAAACCGGCGCGATTTTCCCCATAGAAGAAATCGGCGAGATTTGTAAGGAGAAGGGCGTGCTTTTCCACACCGATGCAGTGCAGGCGATTGGCAAAATCCCTGTATGCGTGCAAAGCGCGAATGTGGATTTTCTAAGCTTTAGCGCGCATAAATTCCACGGACCAAAGGGCGTGGGCGGGCTTTACATTAGAAAAGGTGTGGAGCTTACTCCACTTCTGCACGGCGGAGAGCATATGCGCGGGCGGCGATCTGGCACGCTCAATGTGCCTTATATCGTGGGTATGGGAGAGGCTATGCGGCTTGCGGTAGAGTATTTAGACTATGAAAATAGCTATGTGAAAAACTTGCGCGATACACTAGAATCCAAACTGCTTGGGCTAGATGATGTGCAAGTCATCGGTGATATTACCCACCGCGTGCCAAACACGATCCTAGTGAGCGTGAAAGGCATTGAGGGAGAGGCTATGCTGTGGGATTTAAACAAAGCTGGCATTGCTGCTTCTACTGGCAGTGCTTGTGCGAGCGAGGATCTAGAGGCAAATCCCATTATGGTGGCAGTAGGCGCGGATAAAGAGCTAGCCCACACGGCGATTAGAATCTCTCTAAGCCGCTATAACACGCAAGCCGAGATTGACTACACTTTTGAAGTGTTTAAGAAAGCGGTGGAGAGGCTGAGAGCGATTTCTAGCAGCTATGAGAGCTAGATTCTAAAAACATTCACATTTGGGTATGCAATTTGCGCGATTATGGGGATTTTAGGATAGTCATTACCACTTTAGGTAACTCCTACCCTAAAATCCCCATAAAGCCCACAAAGCCATACCACAACTGCTAGAATGTGGATTTGTGGCTTATCACAAAGATACTGCCGCAATGATTTAATCTGCTTTAGAATCTATTGGCAAAGGCATTAGAAACAAACACAAAAACAACTAAAGGAAAATAAAATGGCAAAGAATGACTTAATCGGTGGTGCGTTATGGGACGCATATTCAAACAAAGTAAGCGAGAGAATGGATAATCCCACACATTTAGGCGTTTTGACACAAAAGGACGCTAATGAAAAGGGAGCGAAACTCATCGTAGCAGACTATGGCGCAGAATCTTGCGGCGATGCGGTGCGGCTGTATTGGCTTGTGGATTCTAATGACACAATTATTGACGCAAAATTTAAGAGCTTTGGCTGTGGGACGGCGATCGCAAGTAGTGATATGATGGTAGAACTCTGCCTTGGTAAAAAGGTGCAAGATGCGGTAAAAATCACCAACCTTGATGTAGAGCACGCCTTGCGTGATGACCCAGATACCCCCGCAGTCCCGGGGCAGAAAATGCACTGCTCTGTTATGGCGTATGATGTGATCAAAAAAGCAGCCGGACTCTATCTAGGAAAAGACGCGGCGGACTTTGAGAGTGAAATCATCGTGTGTGAGTGTGCGCGCGTTAGCCTATCTACCATTAAAGAAGTGATCAAACTCAATGATTTAAAAAGTGTAGAGGACATCACAAACTACACAAAAGCAGGGGCATTTTGCAAAAGCTGCATTAAGCCCGGCGGGCACGAGGAGAGAGAGTATTATTTAGAAGATATACTTGCAGAAGTAAGGGCTGAAATGGATAGAGAGTCTGTGAAAAAAGTCGCCGATAAAGGTAGTGAAATCGCATTTGCAGAGATGACTATCGCCCAAAAGGTGCGTGCGATTGATAAGGTCATTGATGAGCATATCCGCCCAATGCTTATGATGGATGGCGGTGATATGGAGATTTTGGATATTAAAGATACAAGCGATGGCTTTATCGATGTGTATATCCGCTATCTTGGGGCGTGTAGCGGCTGTGCGAGTGGCTCTACTGACACACTCTATGCCATAGAATCCATTTTGCAAGAAAACTTACACCCAAATATCCGCGTTTTGCCGATATAGTCGCACGATCTAGGCTTATCAAAGCATAGATTCTATGCGCCAAATCAAAGATGAAGCGGGGCGTAAGTGCCCTTTGGCTAGGTCGCGCTGGCAAATTTTGGCAAGTGGTTTGGTAAATTGTTTAAAATTTTGATGAGTAGTTTGCAAGCAAATTGTGATGAGTTGCAAGCTAGATCTAGCCAAGGCTAGATCTAGATCTGGCTCTCAGGGAAAATACGCATAAAAAAGTTCAAAGTCCTTAGCCACAATGTCGTATCTGGCAAGTGCGTTACACATATATCACTCTCACCTTCAGGGCTATTATATGCACACCACTTGGTCTTTTTGCCATCAAGCTCGATATGCCACGCACCTTGCATATCAAGATGGATAAGCTTAATGCTCTCTTTAGCAAACTCTTCATTGTCAAAGATCGCTACTACTTCAGTATTGATGATACTTGATCTAGGGTCTAGGTTGAAGCTCCCTATCCACGCGATTTTCTTATCAAACACAAGCGTTTTACTATGCAAGCTCGCCCCAGAAGTTAGCTTGCCTTTGACTTGGATTTTGCCAGCACTTTTACGATACTCATATACTTCCGCACCCATTTTCACAAGCTTATCTCTATACCGCTCCCAGCCTGCATATACAGGCAGAGAATCCGTGCTTGAGAGCGAGTTTGTCAGCACAAACATCGAAATCCCTTTATCAATACACTCTTGCATTTCTGCCAAGCCCCTTTTACCCGGCACAAGATAGGCTGAAGAGATATACATAGAATCTGTCGTGTGTCGTATAATGTGCTGCATAGCTTCATAGACTTTGCTTGTAGGGTTTTTGGCATCGATTTTTTCTGGTAGATCGGCGATTAGGCGTGCATTGCCCCAGTAGATTGTATTAGCACGGCTTTCATACTGCTTGACAATTTGCACGATAGTTTGCTCATATTGATCCCACTCGCTAGAAGACTCTTCAAGCCCTGCTACAATCTCTTCATAATGCTTCATAAACTTCTTCATCTTGCGCTTTGATGGCAGAAGCTCCACAGGGATAGCGCGGTGATATTCCCAATACTGCTTAAAGCTCGCGCGTGCTTGAGAAGCGATAGAGCCGATGAAAAGCGCGTCTGTATCGGAGAAATTCACATCTTCTTTGTTGTTGAAGTAATTATCCGCGATATTGCGCCCGCCGATGATAAGCCCCACAGAGTCCGCGATAAAAAGCTTATTATGCATACGGCGATTGATACGATTGAAGTGCAAGATCATCTCCGGCAAGCGCAAAAGCTTGATTCTATTGCGATAGGGGTTAAAGATTTTGACCTCGATATTTGGGTGGTTATTAAGCGCGATAATATCAGAGTAGTCAGAATCTAGCCCATTATCATCAACAAGCATTTTGACTTTCACGCCGCGATTAGCCGCTAGCCAGATCTCGTGCATTAGCACGCGAGAGGCAATGTCGTTTTTGTAGATGTATGTTTGTATCTCTAGGGAGAAGCGAGCTTTACGCACAAGGGCTGCTCGTTGCAAAAACGCGCTTGAGCCATCAGCGATAAGCATAGCCCCGCTAGAGCTAGGCGAAGATGAAAGCTCCTTGGCATAAGGCGTAGCTATGGGAGAATCTAGCGGGTCAAATACTGCAAAGCCACTGGATTCTAGGGGGTTTTTGAGATAGCGCGTTGAGGGCACGATAGAAGCACAGCCTGCTAAAATAAAAAACAAGGAGAATATAATTAAAGCAATATGCGTATCATTCATTACATATCCATAAGTTATTGAGATTGCGCTCTATGCGCGATAACTGCACGAAATGCGCGCGTTGTGGCGAGCGCAAATTATAGCAAATCAAAAGATTTTTACAAAAAACATTACAACTTTTCGTGCCTTTGACCGATTATATCTCTGTCAAAGGCAAGGAAGCCTTGAAGACATAATTTCAAAAAGGAGTTTCAAATGGCGTTTCAAATTAACACCAACATCAACGCTCTTAACGCACACGCGCAGAGTGTCGGCACACAGCTAGGTCTCAAAAATTCTTTGGAAAAATTGAGCTCAGGTCTTCGTATCAATAAAGCAGCAGATGATGCTTCTGGTATGATTATCGCGGACTCTTTGCGATCTCAAGCAAGTGCATTAGGACAAGCGATTTCCAACACCAATGATGGGATTGGGATTATCCAAGTTGCGGATAAGGCGATGGATGAAATGTTAAAAATTCTTGACACAGTGAAGGTTAAAGCAACTCAAGCTGCGCAAGATGGGCAAACAACAGTTTCAAGAAAAGCGATCCAAAACGACATTATCCGCTTGATCCAAGGTCTTGACTACATTGGTAATACCACTTCTTACAACGGACAGGCTTTGCTCTCTGGTCAATGGACGAACAAAGAGTTCCAAGTGGGTGCGTATTCAAACCAATCTATCAAAGCAAGCATTGGCTCTACCACTTCGGATAAAATCGGTCAAGTGCGCCTAGAAACAGGAGCGATGATCACTTCTTCTGGTGATGTTAGCTTGAAGTTTAAGGCTGTCGATGGTGTCAATGATGTCCAGCTAGAGTCTGTGAAGATCTCTCACTCTTCAGGCACAGGGCTAGGAAATCTTGCTGAAATCATCAACAAAAGCTCTGATAAAACAGGTATCCGCGCTAATGCGATCGTGCATTCTACTTCTAACGAAGAAATTAAAGCGGGCGACTTGCGACAGCTTGTTATCAACGGCTTTACACTTGGGGATATTATCGGCATTAAGCAAGCTGACTCTGATGGGCGACTTGTGCAAGCGATCAATGGCGCCACTGCCGAGACAGGCGTTGAGGCTTATACGGATAATGAAGGTAAGCTAAACCTCCGCAGTATCGATGGTCGCGGGATTGTTGTAACTTCAAACAATCAAGGCGCAAACACTCCTAAAGCGATTGAAAAGATCAATGATCAAGAAATCGAAGGAACGACAAAAGATGGTGTGCCACAAGGTGGCTCTATCAACTACGGACGCCTAGCGATGACTCGCCTAGATTCTAGGGACATTATCGTGTCTGGGACAAATATTAGCTCCACAGGCTATGGTAATGGTCAAGATGTCGCCGAGTGGGTTGCAAACTTGCGCGATGTTTTAGGTGTGTTTAATGAAGCCGTGCGCTCTGCTGCTGGTGCGAACGAAAACAACGCTGAAGCCTTGAATAACAGGATTCTAGGTGCTGGTGTTACGACACTTCGAGGTGCGATGATTGTTATGGATATTGCAGAATCCGCTGGAAGGACACTGGATAAAATCCGTGCGGATCTTGGTTCTGTGCAAGGGCAAATGCAAGCCACAGTTAATAACATCACCATCACTCAAGTGAATGTTAAAGCAGCTGAAAGCCAAATCCGCGAAGTGGATTTTGCAAGCGAATCTGCTGAATTTAACAAATTTAGCATTCTCGCACAAAGCGGAAGCTACGCGATGAGCCAAGCAAACGCTGCACAGCAAAACATCTTAAGACTACTTTCTTAAGTGCCTACGCCTTTGGACTTGGGGCTTATGCCCTAAGGCTAAAGCGCGGGTCTTTCACTTCTTTTAGCCTATCTCTAAACTCCAAATAGATTCTAGCCGTAGTAATACGCCCCAAACCAAAAGTTCCTACAAGTGGTGAATTCTCTAGGCAAATGCGCATACTTCTCTCTTACCACACTATCATCAAAGTAAATCTCTTTGGCATTTTCTATGGTGATTTTCTGTCCCTTGAAAACACGCTCGATAGTATGTCCTTGCGCATATATAAATCCTGCGTGAATATTGGCATTGTAGTCATAAGGGCTAGCTACTATGCAAAAATAGTGCAACACCTCGCCATCTACACTCACGCTAGAATCTAGCACACCAGAATCTAGTGTAAAAGTATAGCCCACACCTAGCTCATAGGGCTTGCTATAATGTGTCGTTTTTATCTGTATAAACTCCCCCACAAAGCACTTCGCGCAATGTTTTGTGCTATCAAATCCACGCACACTTTTTATCCACATTGTATATGCCCCTTGAAAATACGCGCTATCCCTAGAATCCACTTTTTGCGTTGCTTGCTCGTTTTGGTCAAAAGTGGATTCTAGGCTTTGTATGATAAGTGTGCATTGCTTTGTCATATCTGCTCCTTATTGCCTATTGCCCTAGATCTCGCCTAAGCTCACTTCCCATATCGTGCCATCACTTGTATCACTAAGCACAATCCCCATAGATTCTAGCTCTGTGCGGATCGCATCAGCCCTAGCGAAGTCTCGCGCCTTTTTCGCCTGTGTGCGCTGGGCGATTAGCTCCTCTATACGCGCTCTTTGCTCCTCTCCCACGCCTTGCTGAAAATACTCCACACAATCCCCCCCGCCAATGCCAAGCAGCCCCCAGATAAAATCAAGGCTTGCCAAAATCCTTAGCTTTAGCTCCTTGTCCTTTGGGGTAGAATCTAGGCTTGTATTTGCGCTGTGGATCATCTCTTCTAGCGCGCTTAGGGCTTTTGAGATATTCAAATCATCACTCATACTCTCTAAAATCTCCGCGCAAAACTCACACTCCATTTTGATAGGTGTAGTCTGCATAGCCGCCCTAGTCCCGCTTAGCCCCCCACTAAAGCCACTTGCCACGCGCTGCTTTAGGCGGTAGATTTTATCAAGCCGCTTTTTTGCTAGCAGCATATCTTCTTCATTGAAGTGCAAAAGTGCGCGATAGTGCGTGCCAAGCAGGTAATTACGCACGACTTCGCCGCTATAAGTCTTTAGCGCGTCTTTGATATAAAAGCTATTGCCTAGGCTTTTGCTCATCTTTTGCCCATCGATATTGACAAAGCCATTGTGCATCCAGTATTTTGCTAGCTCTCTGCCTGTGGCGCAGCGGCTCTGGCAGGCTTCATTTTCGTGATGAGGGAAGAGCAGGTCTGCCCCCCCTCCGTGAATATCAATGGCAAATTCTTTGTTTTGGTAAGCTAGCACTTCTTCAATCATCGCCGAGCATTCTATATGCCAGCCCGGTCGCCCTAGCCCTAGCGCACTCTCATAGCCAAAGTCATCTGCGCCTTTGTAGCTCTTCCACAGGGCGAAGTCTCTCTCATCGCGCTTTTGCTCATCATTGTGGATTCTAGCTTGATTTTCATCATCTCTCCCACGCCCTGAAATCTCCCCATAGCGCGGATCTTGTGGGACATTTAAGTAAATATCACCGCTATCAAGCTTATAGGCTATGCCCTTGTCTAAAAGCTTGGTGATAAGAGCTGCCATCGCGGAGAGATTTTCTGTCGCCTTTGGCATAATATCTGGGCGGCGCACCAGCAGGGCGTCCATATCGCGCAAATAGGCTTGGATATAAGATTCTGCGACTTCTGCGACACTTATGCCTGATTCTTTGGCTTTTTTGATGATTTTGTCATCTATATCGGTGAAGTTTTTTACAAATAGCACATCATAGCCCAAAGCCCTAAGTGTCCTACATAGCAAATCAAAGGCGATAGAGCTTCTAGCGTGTCCTAAATGCGCATCATCATACACAGTAGGTCCGCAGACATAGATCCTAGCTGCCTTATCTTTGAGCGGCACAAACTCTAGCTTTTTCTTCACTCTTGTATCATAGATTTTCATCATTATCCTTGTGTATTTAGATATGTATATAATGTAGCCATAGCATAAGTAGCAGCACTTCGCATACAAGCACGACACCAAGCCATAGCGCGTAATTTCGCGCACAAATTATAGCCCAAAACTCCCCAAACCCAAACGCCCTAATGGTCAAAGCAAATAGCACAAATCCGCTCAAACTCCCAGCAAGTGCTAGCCCAAATGCCCCCCAAAACTGCATAAGCACTAGGGAAAACACAACCCCCACAAGCAAGGAGATCGCCGAGATTTTCGCCGCTAAGGCTTGCTTAGAATGCGAGTAAAGATAGAGAGAAAATATCCTAGCACAGCCAAAAGGCACAAGCCCAGCCATATATGCCCCAAAGACCATCGCACACTCTAGTGTATCAGCGCGACTAAATTTGCCGTGCTCATAAAGCAGCCAAATAATCTGCTCCCTAAGCATAATCCCCCCTACCGCACACACAAGAAGCATAAAAAGCAAAAACCAAAACGCCCTTTTCATCGCTAGCAGGGCTTTTTGCTCCTGCCCTGCTTTGATCGCTTTTGCCACCATAGGAAAGAGCGCGGTAGAAATCGCAATGGCAAAGATAGCCAAAGGCAGCTGGAAAATGCGATTAGCATAGTAGAGGTATGAGATCGCCCCACTTGCCAAAAATGACGCCAAAATCGTGTCAATAAAGCTAGCGATTTGCGCCGTGGAGCTACCAAGCATAGCTGGGAAAAACTGCTTGAAGAATCGTCCAAGCTCTGTTCTAATGGTGTGGGCTAGCTTTGTGGATTTGGATTCTAGGCTAGAATCCACTTTTGTGTTTTGGGCGTTGGCTTTTTCTACTCTTTCGTTTTTCAATCCTTCCGCCTGAGGCTTGCTTACACTTTGAGCGTTGCTAGAATCCACTTTTTGACTTTCGGCGTTTCTTCTGTCATTGCGAGCCTCTGCGGTAGCAGTGGCGTGGCAAAGCGTAGCTTCTTTAGAAAACAAGGGATACCGCTCGGCGTTAGCCGATGTTTCTTTAGAATCCACAAATTCTGCGCTAGCAGAATAGTCATTGCTAGAATCCACTTTTGCGCCTTTGTGGATTGCCACGCCGCTATCGCGGCTCGCAATGACGGAAAAATGGGCGTTAGGGCTAGAATCCTTTTTTTGTAATTTTGCGTTTTTATCAAAAGTGGATTCTAGGTTTTGTGTCTCTGTTTGTATGGATTGCCGCGCCGACAAGTCGGCTCGCAATGACGATAAAAAAGCTTCATTACTAGAATCCACTTTTTTACTTTGCGGCTGGTTTTGATTTGCGGCGTGTTTTTCACACCCGGCTTGAATTTCTTCTTCAAGGATTCTAGGAATTGCGGTGGTGCTAGCGGTGTTTTTTAAGGATTTTAGGGGGGAGCAAGACTTGAGGTCTGCGGTTCCCCTAAAATCCTTAAAATCGCCACTATGACTACCCAAGACCGAATCCCCCTTAGAATCCCTTGTGAAAAAAGCCAGCCGCACCTCCCCCACCCCACACACAAAAAGCCTCACAAACCCCAGCCTATACAGCGGATAAATATGCAAAGCAATCTGTGCCACACCGCCTACTAGCACCCCATAGCTAGCGATATACACGATTTGCATCTCATCACTATCCCTAGCAAAAAGTAGCGCGCAAATCATCGCGATATTAAGCAATGCTGTGTTATACGCACTCACCCAGAAATGCTGCTTATACTGCAAAAGCGTGCTAAAAAATGTAACCAAAAACACCAAAAACAAATACCAAAAATGTATCGCTACAATGGGGCTAGCAAGCCTAATTAGCTCCTCATCAAAGCCTAGGGCTAGCACTCTAGTAAATGCCCCGCTAAATGCCACCACAAGCAGACTAAATCCTATAAGCACGCAAGAGAAAATCGCAAGCACAAGCACGCTAAATGCACCCTTTTTGCTACTTGCGATAAAGCTAGGTAGGAAGCTTTGTGTAAATGCCCCTTCGCCAAAGATCCTGCGGAAAAGATTAGGGAACTTAAATGCGACAAAAAATATATCGCTATACACCCCAGCCCCCAAGATATTTGCCATACTCAAATCCCGCAAAAATCCAAACACCCTAGAGCATAAAATCCCGCTACTATTTGTCAAAAACGCCTTTTTAAGCACCAATAATCCTTAGAAAACAAATCACATAGATATGTAACTAGCTTTAATAAAGCCTAGATTCTAGCCAAAAGAAGTTTGATATACTATAATAAACGCGTGTGTTAGCCTGTAAGTTTCATAGCTACTATAATGATACAAAATGGATACGAAGGATTTGCGTGGAGTTTGCGCCATTTCTCCTACTTGATACTGACAATATCCTAGAATCCTTGCAAAGCGAGTGCCAAAAACGCGCGATCTCCATAGATAGCGTGCAATGTCTCTTGCAAAAGCACCATATCACCCTAAGCGATCCCAAGCTCCCAAGCCACGCGCTTTTAGACGATAGGCTATATCATAGTGATCGCTTCACAATCTGCCAGAGCTGCGATATCCTCGTGCGACCAAAGCGTATTGATGATACCTTTAGTATCTATCTCTCCACGGATAAAGACAAGGCATTTATGCGCTGCTTTGATAGCTTTTTGCCGCTTGAAGAGATCAAAGCCGATCTATACGCCCAAGTAGGCGCAAGGCTTGCTATGCTAGGGGTGATCTTGCGCGATATGGAGAGCTTGCACGCTAAAATCGATGAGCTCTTGCACGCAATCAAGCACGATCCCAAAAGCAAAGCCCAAGAATTTTGCCTTATGCAAAGTAGCGTATATGCGCCGCCAAAGCCTATGCGCTTTGTCTTTTTCCCGCAAGAGTCCTACCACGCTAAAGAGCAAGGGCTCTTTGATGATGAGAGTATCCCCCCACCTAGTAGGCTACAAGAAGCATTCTATGGTGTGAAAAAGGGCGAGCTTATCGCGGTGTATGAGTTTGGCGATCGTGGGGTAGCAGGGCGCAATCTCCTAGGGCAATACTGCCCCCAAGCCGATGAAAAGCCACGCATAATCCCAAGTGTGCAGGAGCATATCACCACCAAAGCCTATGCGGATAAAATCCAATACTTCAGCCAGATCCAAGGCTTCATCGCCTTGCATAATCAATTCACCGCGCCCTATGCCAGCACGAGCCCAAGCCCCCAAAACCAAGCCACACAAGATAGCCAAGCGGATCTTTTTTGCTTCTATACACCTCCAAGCCTAGAGCTGACTTCTACCAAAACTCCGCCGCTACTAGGGGGCGTGCGAGCGCATATCACACTCCGTATAGAATCTAGTCATAGCAGTATCGATGCCCTAGGCGATGGCGTGCATATCGAAGCGGAGCATATAGAAATAGCTGGCGATCTAGGAAGCAGCACGACTATTAAAGCAAAGCAGCTCATCATCAATGGCTCAACCCACAAAAGCTCCAAAATCCTAGCCCAGCACGCCAAGATCCTAACCCACAAGGGGCTTTTGATCGCACAAGATTGCACGATCAAAAATCTGGATTCTGGCATAATCTATGCCAACACCACTAAAATCCAAGAGACAATCGCTAGCACCATCTATGCAAGCTCTATCTCCATAGACCGCCTGCGCAATGCCAATACCTGCTACTTTTCCGCCCTGCTAGAAGCAAAAGAGATCCCGCAAAATCGCGGCGATGACAATGCCCTAGTCTTTAGCCTGCTAGGCTCTAGCGATTATCGTAGCTATCTCTGCAATGCTAGAATCTACCACCGCGACAAATCCCACACCCTAGCCCAGCTAGAATCCACCCTATCTGCCCTACTCCCTAAAGCCCAAGCCGCCCAAAGCTTCCTAGCAAAGCTTCAGGGCTTTACCAAAGATCAGCAAGCAATCGCGCTAAAAGAGAGCAAATTTGCCAAAACCTACCAAGAATCCTGCCTGCTTATCAAGCTCTATAAAGCCACCTTAGCACGCAAGAAGTCTTTAGAGCACTCCTTGCACACGCTAAAGCACACGATCAAATCCCTATCACCAAGGCTTTGTAACGCACGCTTACATATAGGCAAGGTTATGGGCTTTGAAAACTATGCGCATATACAAGAGCTATCCCTAGAGCCAAATGACACGATGAGTGAATCTCTCTTACTTGAATACAACAAACCCTCACACATCACTATCGCTAAAGATTCTAGGGTAAAATCCGCGCCAGAATCTTTAGATACTCACTCAATCCACTTAAAGGTAGAACAATGATTTGCGGTCTAATCGGCACGATCCACAAGCTAGAGCCTATGCGCGTAGAGCTCAATGTCCAAGGCGTGATTTATGGCATTGCCATTAGCGTGCAGACAAGTGCGCAGCTGCGGATAAAAGTGGATTCTAGCAAGGAGTCTAGTCCTTTGATCTATCTCCACATCACCACCATTATCCGTGAAGATGCGCATTTGCTCTTTGGCTTTGTAGATACACTAGAGCAAAGCACTTTTGAGCGATTGCTTAAAATTAACGGCGTAGGCACCAAAGTCGCCCTTACAATCCTTAGCACCTTCAGCGCGCAAAAATTCCTAGAAATCATCGCTAGCAAGGACATTAAGCTCTTGCAAAAGGTCCCGGGCGTTGGCGCAAAGAGTGCGGGCAAAATCTTGCTAGATTTAGCGGGCTTTTGCGAGCAGGCACTAGAATCTAGCAAGCCCCAATCCCCAAGCAATCTAGCCAGCAAGCACGACATCACAAGTGCGCTAGAAGCCCTAGGCTACAAGGCAAATGAAATCACCCGTATCCTGCCTCAAATCACTGCCACAGATACACAAAGCGCGATCAAAGAAGCCTTGCGCTTGCTTGCTCGCTAAATGAGTAAGAAAATGCGCGAGAAAATGTATAATATATTCAATTCACACAAGGAGCGACTATGAAAAATACCCCACCAAAATGGAATTCATTTGACACTCGCTGGATGCTATCTTTATTTGGCACGGCAGTGGGAGCTGGGATCTTGTATCTCCCTATCAAAGCTGGGGGCGGAGGCTTTTGGCCCGTGGTGGTGATGTGCTTTGTCATCTTCCCTATGGTGTATTTGAGCCACAGAGCGTTAAGTCGCTTTGTCTGCCAAGCTAGTGGCAATGATAGGGACATCACGCACGCAGCAGAAGAATACTTCGGGCGTGGGGTGAGTGTGTTTATCTCTATCCTTTACTTCTTTGCGATTTTCCCTATTTGCTTGGCTTACTGCGTGGGGATTACAAACACATTTGAAAGCTTTATTTACAATCAGCTTTTGCCCTTGCTAGATACTAATGGCTCATTAGCTGCGTTTATCAGCTCTATCTATACTACCGAGCTAAATGAAAAAGGCACGCAAATAGCACATTTACTGCCACTTTGGCGGGCGATTTTGGTATTTTTGGGTGTGAGTAGCTTTATGCTTATTATGCTTTTTAGCGAAGAGTTTATCACCAAAGTATGTGAATGGCTCGTGTATCCGCTATGTGCGGTTTTGTTTCTATTTTCACTCTATCTTATTCCGCAGTGGAATCTAGGCAGCCTAAGCGAAGTGCCCAATGTGAAAGAGTTTTTGACAATCGTATGGCTTACTCTGCCTGTGCTTGTCTTTAGCTTCAATCACTCTCCAGCCATTTCTACCTTTTCTTTAAGCGTGAAGCGTGAGTATGGGGAGCACTCCGTAGCAAAGGCAAATCAAATCCTTTTCCGCACCGCGACAATGCTCTTAATCTTTGTGATGTTTTTTGTCTTTTCTTGTGTGCTATGTCTAAGCTCAGCAGAGCTTGCTGAAGCTAGAGCGCAAAATATCCCTGTGCTATCCTACTTTGCCAATAAGCTTGATAATCCTTTCATCTCTTATGGTGGTCCTTTGATAGCATTTTTGGCTATTTCTAGCTCATTTTTTGGGCATTATTTTGGGGCTAGAGAAGGGGCGTATGGGATCGTGCGTAAATGCTGCAAAATCGCCGGCAATGAGAATCCAAATCTTAAAACAATCGCTATTGCAAGCACAAGTGTAATGTATGTGATAATGCTCTTTGTAGCCTATATCAATCCAAGCGTGCTAGGCTTTATCGAAGATCTAGGCGGTCCAATCATCGCAGCGATTTTATTCCTTATGCCAATCATCGCTATTTATAGCGTCTCAAAGATGAAGCAGTTTAAAAACCCTGCCCTAGATGCCTTTGTGTTTATCACAGGGCTTTTGACAATCTTCACCGTGATTTACAAGCTTATAGGATAGCGCGTGAGTAATCTTAGCATTTGTAAAATCGGCATAGGTCCTTCATCATCGCACACGCTAGGACCGCTCATAGCGGGCAATCGCTTCTGCGAGCTAATCGCCCCCAAGCTAGAATCCATCGCGCATATCACTATCACGCTCTATGGCTCTCTCTCACTCACAGGCAGAGGGCATTTGAGTGATAAAGCGATCCTTTGGGGGCTAGAAAATCTCCACGCCAAAACCATCACCAAAGACCTCCAAGCCGCCACCCTAGCACGCGTCTATGATACAAAGCAGCTTAATCTCTGCGGGACAAAGCTTATCCCCTTTAATAGCAGCAGCGACATCATCTTTAGCGATGAGTTTCTGCCCCAGCACGAAAATGCCCTGCGCATAGAAGCCTACAACGCACAAGGCGCAAAAGTAACTTCTTGCACCTACTTTTCTATCGGTGGGGGCTTTGTCAAAGATGAGCAAGAGCTAGAATCCACCCAAGGAGAAAAAGTGGATTCTAGTCTTTGGCAGATAGAGAACGCCACCAAAGCCCTCTATCTCTGTGATGAGAAGTCCTGCGACCTAGCCAAACTCTCTTTAGAATACGAGCTGCAATTCCGCGATGAGGGGAGCATTAGAGCCTACTGCCTTGAAGTATGGGAGTGTATGCAAGAAGCCTATGCCCAAGGCACGCACCCAAGCGAGGACTATCTCCCGGGCAAGCTCCACCTAAAACGCCGCGCCAAAGGCTTGTTTGAGCGCGTGCATACCACAAGCGATCCGCTAGGGATCATTGACTTTATCTCGCTCTATGCCATAGCCATAGCTGAAGAGAATGCCAGCGGCGCACGCGTGGTAACAGCCCCTACAAACGGGGCTTGCGCGGTGATCCCAGCAGTGATGCTCTATCTAAAAAACCACACCATAGGCTTTAACGATGATAAAGCCATAGATTTTCTGCTAACAGCCATACTCATAGGCTCTTTCATCAAGAAAAATGCCAGCATAAGCGGCGCAGAAGCCGGCTGCCAAGCAGAGATCGGCTCGGCTAGCTCTATGGCAGCAGGGGCTATGGCGACTATCCTTGGCGCAGATGCTAGGAAAGCTTGCAATGCCGCGGAGATGGCTATGGAGCACCACTTGGGGCTTACTTGCGACCCTGTGGGCGGGCTTGTGCAGATCCCTTGTATCGAGCGCAATGCCTTTGGCGCGATCAAGGCTATCTCTGCTGCGAGAATGGCGATGACGCGCAAAAGCACGCCGATTGTCAGCCTAGATGAAGTGATAAAGACAATGTATCAAACCGGCAAAGATATGAATGCCAAATACCGCGAAACCGCCCTAGGCGGTCTAGCCAAGACGCTCTCAAGCGTTTGCTAGCCACCCCACACCACACACAAGGAGATCCAATGAGCCAAGAGCCACAATCTTTCAAATCCCGCCTTAAAGAGAGCATTAAGCACAATCCCATCTACACAAAGGCGATCCGCCCCTTACGCGTGAAGCTAAATGCTCTCATAGAATCCACTTTAGATGATGAAGCCTACTTTGTCCGCCGACATAAAAAGATCTTTGGCTACACCCCAGACTTCCGCAATCCCAAGACCTTTAATGAAAAGATTATCCACCGCATTTTGTTTGACAGAAGCCCTGTCTATACCGCGCTAGCCGATAAGCTAAAGGCTAGGATCTACATCGCCGCCACACTTTACCCACTCTATGAAAACGCGATTAGGGGGGGGGCAGAGTGTAATGCAAGCCTAGATTCTAGCTTAGATTCTAGTGCGCAGCCCACCATACAAGCCCTAGCCAAGCTCAATCTCCTAGAGCCTAGCTCCCCACTCTTTGCCCCCATAGACTCGCTAGGATCCACCCTCCTTGCTACCAATATCTGCCCCTATTTGCCTAAGCTCTATGGGATTTACAAAAGCTTTGATGAGATAGACTTTACCTCCCTGCCCACCTCCTTTGCGATAAAGACCAATCACGATGGCGGCGGCGTGGTGCTTGTGCCAGATAAGCAGAAATTTTTACGCGATCAAGCACGCTTTGAAGCTGCTAGGAGCAAAATCCAGCACCACCTAGCGACCAATTTCTACACCCTTTTCCGCGAATGGCACTACAAAGACATCGAGCCACGCGTGTTTATCGAGGAGCTTCTAGGAGCTTCCAGCCCCGCAAACACCGCACCTAATGCAAAATCTATCGCAGACTCCAGCACAAAAACATTTGAAAATGACGATTTTCATAACAAAATTGCCCAAAACCCAGAATCCTACAAAGCCCCAACAGACTATAAATGCCATATATTTAATGGCGCATTGAGTCATATAGAAGTGATTAGGGGGCGGTTTGTCCATCAAGAAGAAATCGCCCTAGATGAGCAGTGGCAAAAGCTCCCATTTGACTATGAAAAAAGAGCCACCACGATCCCGCCAAAGCCCAAAAATTTGCTCACTATGAAGCAAATCGCCATTGCTTTATCACAACCCTTTGCGTATGTGCGCGTGGATTTATATGAGATAGATTCTGTGATATTTTTTGGGGAGATGACATTTACTCCTGCTTGTGGGACAGATAAATTTAGCCCACAAGAGTGGGATAATGTCCTTGGCGATCGCTGGAAAATGCACGCGTGATTAAACCCACAAATCCCCCAAATTCCTATCCCACTGCATAGGCGAGAATCTATCCGTGCCACCTGTGGGAGTGAAAGTCAGCTCCCCTACGATGATCTGCTCATCAATTTCGTATAAATCAACCCGCACATAAGAAAACTTATCCGCAAGCGATATGGCTAACTCTTGCATTAGGGTTAGATTTTTTGGCTTTTTTGGTATGTGTGAGGCTTTTTTGTCATAGTCAAAGGGCATTTTCTCCCAAGTGGGAGTCATAGCGATTTCGGTCTGATTGGTGAATTTATCGATAATTGTATCTATATGACTCAATGCGCCATTAAATATATGGCATTTATAGTCTGTTGGGGCTTTGTAGGATTCTGGGTTTCGGGCAATTTTGTTATGAAAATCGTCATTTGCAAGGTAGGGGTAAAATATTAGGCACTTATGGATTCTAGTGTATAATCCACCAAAACAAAGGAGCGACAATGACTATCATCGTAGAAAATGTCAAAGAAGAGTTTCTACCGAGTATGAAAGCATTTACAAAGGCGATCAACGCCAAGTGCAAGGTGGAGAAGCCTGCGTGCCACAAGCTTAGCGAGTCAAAGGCTATGCGACAGATTGCAAGCGACTTTGCCGCGATGCCTAAAGAGCAGCAAGACTGCTTGCGCGATGAGCTAGAAACTTTAGTAAATGGGCAGTCTTATGCAGATCCTACTGACAAATAAAGCAGAAAAATTTCTAGCCAAGCAGTATAAAGGCGATCCACACGGGATACATTTGGTGCGGCTTTTCATCGATACGCATTTGCAAGAGTCCCCAAACCCAACGACTCTGCCCAACTGCGCGAAACTTCAGGGGCGGTATAAATCTATGGGCAATCTTTGGCGGTGGCGAGTGGGGAGATACCGCATAATAGGCGATGTCAAGTCCCAGCAGCTCACACTTGAGATCATCGAAATCACCACAAGAGAAAACGCGTATTAACCCCTATAATGCGTGCTTGGACTTATGCCTAGTTTTTAGAAAATTGCTTAGGATTTGCTAATTTTATAAAACTATTACCCCTACCTTGCAAATGACGATTTTCATAACAAAATTGCCCAAAATTCAAGCCTAGAATCCAGCCCAAAATCCCTAGAATCAAAGGCGGATTCTAGTGTGGATTGCCACGCTTTGCCTTGTGCCAAAGCTCGCAATGACAGCTTAGATTCTACCCAGCCCCTAGAATCCACTTTTGCCTACAAAGCCCCTGATGACTACAAGTTTCATTGCTTTGGGGGGCAAATCTTTATCCAAGTCGATACAGAGCGATTCACTAGCCACACACGCACGATGTTTGATACGGAGTGGAATGCGCTAGAAGTGGTGTATTACTACCCACTGCCACGCACCACCCCGCCAAAACCGCAGAATCTCCCCACTATGCTTGATATAGCTAGATTACTAAGCAAAAGTTGCAGGTTTGTGCGTGTGGATTTGTATAGTATTTGTGGGGCGATTATCGTGGGCGAGCTTACGATGACTCCAGAGGGCGGCACAGGGCATTTTACTCCAAATGAGTGGGATAAAAAGCTAGGAGATTTGTGGCACTAGTGGATTTCCCAAAGCTCCCCCAAAGTCCCATCAAACTCTCTAGGCGAGATCGGCAGCACGCCGCCACCGGGCGTGAATGTCAGCTCCCCTATGTGTAAAATCGTATTTCCTTGCAGATAAAAATCACAGCGCAAATACCCCAAATCATCAAAAAATCTTCTGCTTATCTCAAGCATTAGGGGTAGCACGCTTGGCTTCTCTATCGCTCTTTGTGCAAAATCATAGGTGATCTTTACTTCAAGTGGATTCCACGCTTCATCAAAAAATGTGCAGCGCGTATTGCTCCCACGATCGATAATCGTTTCAGAAAACACCCTCTTCCCAAAGCAATGAAACTTGTAGTCATCAGGGGCTTTGTAGGCAAAAGTGGATTCTAGGGGCTGGGTAGAATCTAAGCTGTCATTGCGAGCTTTGGCACAAGGCAAAGCGTGGCAATCCACACTAGAATCCGCCTTTGATTCTAGGGATTTTGGGCTGGATTCTAGGCTTGAATTTTGGGCAATTTTGTTATGAAAATCGTCATTTGCAAGGTAGGGTGTAGCGAGAATTATTCACTGAAAGCTCCATAGTGCATAATTTTTTCATAGCGTTTTTGGAGATAGTCTTTATCCTTTAGAATCTCGCTTAGACTTGTTAGGAAATATGTCTTGATCGCTTGGGCTGCACTCTCTCTATCTCTATGCGCACCACTTAGTGGCTCTGGGATAATGTCATCGATGAGTTGAGCCTTTTTCAGCTCATCAGGGGTGATTTTCATCGCTTTTGTGGCGGACTCTATCTTGGCAGGGTCATTCCACAAAATCGCCGCACAACCCTCAGGAGAAATCACGCTAAAGATAGAATACTGCATCATAGCCAGCCTATCTGCCACAGCGATAGCAAGCGCACCACCACTACCCCCCTCACCGATGACAACAGAAATCGTAGGTGTGCGCAAGGCGGCGAACTCTTGGAGATTCTTAGCGATAGCCTCACTCTGCCCTCGCTCCTCCGCGCCTATCCCCGGATACGCACCAGCAGTATCGACAAGCATAAGGATAGGGAGCTTAAATTTCTCCGCTAGCTTTGCGGCTTTAAGGGCTTTGCGGTAGCCCTCAGGGTTTGGCATACCAAAATTTCTCGTGATTTTATTCTTAGTGCCTCTGCCCTTTTCTTCACCTATGACTAGCACAGGCTGCTCATCAATCTTGCCTATCATACATACGATAGCTTTATCATCGCGGAAATGCCTATCGCCACAGATCTCATACGCATCTTTTAGCAATAGCTCAATATAATCAAGCGCGTAAGGTCTATCGGGGTGGCGCGCTAGCTGGAGCTTTTGATAATCGCTCATATTGCCATAGACTTTTTTCAGCTCTTTTTCTAAGTCCTTTTGCAATATCTCCTTAGCTGCAGTATCTCCGCGCATAGAAGCTAGCTCAATGTCATCTTGAATGCTCTTAAGCTGTTTTTCAAAATCTAAACAAGTCGCCATTGCCACTCCATATTATGCGCTATGCGCTGGTATGACTATATATTTTTAAAGATGACCACACCATTGGTGCCACCAAAGCCAAAGGAATTACTCATCACGGCATTGACCTTTGCTTCTCTAGCGACATTTGGTATATAGTCAAGATCACACTCTGGATCACTATGCTCCTGATTGATCGTAGGGGGGAGAACGCCAGCTCGCATAGCCATTATAGAAATCACCGCCTCAATCGCCCCTGCCGCTCCCAAACAATGCCCAATCTGCCCCTTTGTCGAGCTAACAGGCGGGACATTATCCTTGCCGCCAAAGACTTTCTTCAATGCCATTGTCTCAAAAAGATCATTATATGCTGTGCTAGTGCCGTGAGCATTGATATAGTCGATCTTTGTATTTGCCATAGTAAGCGCGGCTTTCATCGCGCGTGCCGCACCCTCGCCCTCTGGTGCAGGAGTGGTGATGTGATTAGCATCACCACTCTCGCCAAATCCAGCCACCTCGGCATAAATTTTCGCACCTCGCGCCTTAGCACGCTCATATTCCTCCAAAATAAGCGCACCAGCACCCTCACCCATAACAAATCCGCTACGATCTTTATCAAATGGACGAGAAGCTTTCTGTGGCTCATCGTTCCGCTCTGATAGGGCTTTCATCGCAGCAAAGCCGCCAATCCCCACAGGGCAGATAGTGGATTCTGCGCCGATGACTAGCATCGCATCTGCACCATTTAGCATAATCGTTTTAGCCGCTTCGATGATCGCGTGTGTGCCAGCCGCACAGGCAGTAACACTCGCAAGATTGGGACCTCTTATGCCAAACTCTATTGAAGTAAATCCACCTAGCATATTTACAAGCGCACTTGGTATGAAAAATGGTGTAATTCTCCTCGGACCTTTGTCAAAGCAGGTAATGGAGTTTTTCTCGATATTTGCCAAGCCTCCGATCCCAGCTCCAGAACTCACACCGAAGCGATCACTCAATGCCTCATCGCAACGACCATCGCTTCCTAGCAAGCCGCTATCGCTCATCGCTTCTTTGCTAGCCTTAAGCCCTAGCTGGATAAATCTATCGGCTTTTTTCACATCTTTTGGACTTAGGACCTCTTCAGGATTAAAGCCTACAATCTCGCCCGCTATGCTCACAGGAAAATCGTTGGTATCAAAAGAAGTTATCCTTCTTATGCCGCACTTGCCATCAACAATCGCGGAAAACGAATCATCTCTATTGAGTCCAACTGCATTTATCATACCAATGCCCGTAACGACTACACGACGCATATCACTCCTTCATCATCAAACTTCATCAGCCACTAGCCCACACGCCATACTCAAAAAGCACGCGGAGCTAGCTGTAGTTAGGCTATTTATGCGCTTCGATAAATGCTACGACATCGCCGACTTTTTGGATTTTGTTTGCCTCTTCATCTGGGATATTTACGCCAAACTTCTCTTCAAGAGCCATAATAAGCTCAACCACATCAAGAGAATCTGCGTTTAAGTCTTTTACAAACTCTGCTTCAGGCGTTACTTTATCTGCTTCTACGCTAAGCTCTTTTACGATTACTTCCTTGATCTCATCAAACAATGCCATACGATACTCCTTGCAAGTTTTTAGAATTTGGGATTCTAACAAAAAAAATTTAGAAATTACCTTAAATATATAAATAATTACATATATAAGCCACCATTGACTTTCAACACTTCCCCTGTGATATAGCTCGCACCATCACTTAGCAGAAACGCCACTGCCTGCGCGACTTCGGCACTCTGCCCCAAACGCCCTAGCGGGATAGTCTTTTGATACTGCTCTTTTATCTCATCGCTAAGGGCTTCTGTCATATCTGTCTGGATAAAGCCCGGTGTAATGCAATTAAAGCGCACATTGCGTGAAGCCCCCTCATAGGCAAAGCTCTTGCTCATAGCGATCACCCCACCCTTGCTCGCAGCATAGTTTGTCTGCCCAAGGTTCCCTCGCTCACCCACGATAGAAGCGATATTGACCACTGCGCCAAATCTCTGCTTGCTCATAAGCTTTAGCCCCTCTCGGCAGCCGATAAAGCAGGAAAGCAAATTTGCTTCAAGCACCTTTGTAAAATCCTCTGTCTTCATACGCAAAGCAAGCTTATCGTTGGTGATACCAGCATTATTGACGATATAGCTTAGCTCGCCATCGCTTTGCACGATAGCTTGCAAACCTTGGATAAAGGCTTCTTCATTTGTTACATCAAACTCTATGACCGCTGCCTTGCCGCCACTGGATTCTATCTCGGCTTTGAGCGCATCAGCGACCTCTGGCTTTGAGCGATAGTTGATCCATACTTTTAGCCCATAGCCTGCTAGCACTCTAGCGATCTCTGCGCCAATACCCCTTGACGCGCCTGTAATAAGCACATTTTTGCCACTAAACTTCATACAATGCTCCTAAGATGAAAATAAAAGCAAAATACTAGCAAAAGTTTGTAACGCACTTGCGCGGCTATCTACTTGCATTAGATTCTACAAGCTCTATGCCTACTTGTGGGGTTAGTGTGATGAGCTTTTGTGCAAGCAGATCGCTCAATGCACGCTTTAAAGCCTTTTTACTCATACCAAGCAAAGCAAAAATGGATTCTGGGCTAGAGTCATAATGCACCGCCAGCTTGCCGCCATTATCGCGCAAGGCTTGGAGTAGTTTAGCAGCACTCTCATCAGCGTGCTGCCGCTTGTGTAGCACAAGATCAAGCTTGCCATCGCTGCGGACATTGTGGATAAAAGCAACTCCCTTAGTCCCAAGCCCTAGCCCCATAGCCGCTAAAGTGGATTCTAGGCTTTTTTGTTTATCGCGCACACTTTGGGGCAGATATACCAGCCCATAGTAGCAGGGATCCACCACCACGCTCACACCTAGATCGCTCACAGAAAAAGGCAATATAGAGACCTTTTTGCCCCGCACATAGCCCCTAGCGCGATAGGGCAGGAGATGGGATTGTATGTCCTTTTTAGCGATGAGTCGGCGCGATTTATCCAGCGTGATATACACTGCCACGCTAGAATCCAGCGCATAATTTGTAGGGGTTTTGCTTGGCATAAAGATGTCTTTATCAAGCCCCAAATCCAAAAACACGCCATTGCTCGCATAGCTCACCACACGCAAAAACGCCACTTCACCACATTGGGCTAGGGGGACTTGTGTCGTAGCCACAGGACGATCAAGCGAATCAGTATAGACAAAGACTTGCACCATATCGCCGATTTGTGCTTGCGCGGGGCAGAATTTCTTAGGTAGCAGGACTTCATAGAGTGCGTGGGGCAGCGGACTAGAATCCACTTTTTGTAATGCTTGCGTATTGCTAGAATCCACTTTGAGATACGCGCCGTGTAGGCTTAGGCGTGCTATGCGTAGGCGATTTATCCGCCCTATGTGTATGCCTATCTGTGGCGTATGGGGCTTTTTTGTAAGTGTTTTGGGTGTGTGTGGCATTATTGTAGCAAGGATTTTGCCATTGTGGAGATCCTGCGCCCATCGGCGACATCGCTTAGGCTTTTGGCTTCTTGCATTACCTTGCCCAAATCTTTTAGCCCGCTAGCTTGTGTGCGTGCGATAATCTCTTCTAGCCTTTGGCGCAATTGCTCATCGCTAAGCTGGGCAGGCAAATAGCGCAAAATCACTTGCATTTCTTTGCTCTCTTGTTCATATAGATCCGCTCGCCCTGCCTGCTTATAGGCTTGTGCCGCGTCCTCTCGCTGCTTATACGCGCTTTTTAAAATCTTTAGCACAGCATTATCATCAAGGCTGGACCGCGTATCGACCTCAACTTGCTTGATCGCAGCATTAAGCAGCCTCACACAATCGCGCAAAAATGTATCCCCACTTTTCATCGCTTCTTTTAAATCCGCTTGTAATCGCTCTTTGATACTCATCATAGCTCCTTAAATATTGGCACTTAGGAAATGTGCAGACTAGGCACAAAGCGTGCCAAATTGCGCGTGAAGTATAGCAGAATCTAGCCAAACTGGATTCTAGGAACTACAAAAATGTATAAACACAATATGTGTTTAATCGTAACATTCTGCAAAAAATCCTACAAAATTATCAAACACATATTGTGTTTATATAAAATTTAGCATATTATACCCCCAAGCAAATAACTAAGGAGATCCTATGGGCAAACCACATAAACACATTAGCTTTAATGCCTTTGAGATGAATTGTATCTCTCATCTAAGTCCGGGGCTGTGGCGATACCCCAACGATCAAGCCCTACAATATAAAGACATTGAATACTGGCAAAATATCGCACAAATCGCTGAAAAGGGGCTATTTGATGCGGTGTTTATCGCTGATGTGCTGGGCGTGTATGATATTTATGGGGGCAATGATTGTGGGGCGTTAAAGACTGCCCTGCAAGTGCCGGTCAATGATCCCACACAGCTTGCCGTGATTGGTGCGGCGGTTACCAAACACATAGGCTTTGGGGTTACTGCTGGTGTGCCTTTTGAGCATCCCTATCCCTTTGCTAGGCGACTTAGCACACTAGATCATCTCACAAAGGGCAGGATTGGCTGGAATATCGTTACAGGCTATCTGCCAAGTGCGAATAAAAATATGGGGTCAAGTGAGCTGCCGCACAATGAACGCTACGATTTGGCTGAAGAGTATATGGAGGTGATTTATAAGCTACTAGAGGGGAGCTGGGAAGATTCTGCGGTGATTTTAGATAGGGAGAGTGGGGACTTTGCTGACCCAAACAAGATTCATCACATAGGTCATCACGGCAAATACTTTGATGTCCCGGGTATTCATCTGTGTGAGCCAAGTATCCAAAGAACCCCTGTGCTATTCCAAGCGGGGAATTCTACGCGTGGTAGGCTCTTTGCCGCTACACACGCAGAAGCCATTTTCATCGCCCCACCTACAAAGGAATACGCTAAAATCGCTGTGAAACAAGTGCGAGATGCGCTAATCCAAGCGGGGAGAGATCCATATAGTGCCAAAATCTACATTCTAGCTACCATCATCACCGATGAAAATGAGAATCTAGCACAGGCTAAGTATAATGACTTGCTGTCTTATTCTAGCAAGGAAGGCTCTTTAGTGATAAATTCTGGTTGGCTTGGCGTAGATTTAAGCCGCTATGACTTAGAAGATCCATTAAGCAATATCAAGTCAAACGCCATAGTCGCACAAGTAGAAGCCTTGAGTAACTCCACGACAGAATCTGGCAAGGAGTGGCGACTAAAAGACTTGCTAAAACTCACAGGGCTAGGCTGTCAAGGACCAAAGTTTGTAGGCTCACCTACGCAAGTTTGCGATATTTTACAAGAAGTGATTGCTTATAGCGATGCTGATGGCTTTAATCTTGCCTATGCGACGACGCCCGGGAGCTTTGAAGATGTCGTGCGATTTATCGTGCCAGAGCTTCAAAATCGCGGCGTGTATAAAAGAGAATACGCACAAGGCTCACTGCGGCATAAACTTTTTGGCAAGGGCGATAGGCTAGATTCCACACATATCGCTTCACGCTATCGTGTGGGCGGGGCAAAAAGCACAATCAATGATTATGCGAACACAGGGCGATTTAAACACAATAAGGAGCAAGACTATGTTATATGATTCACTGCCACAGGGCATTTACATAATCCACGAAAATCCCGAGTGGATACCGCCTTTTAAAGAGGCATTTGATAGGGCTGGGGTTAGATTTAATGAAATCCTTTTGACACAAGGGGGGATCACTCTAGATTCTATCCCACCGCAAGGGGTGTTTTGGAGTAGGCTTAGTGCCTCAAGTCATACGCGTGATAATGCCTTTTCTAAGGAATATGGTCGTGCGTTGTTAGCGTGGCTAGAAAGCTATGGGCGTTGCGTGATAAATGGCAGCTCCGTGCTAGAGCTTGAAGTCAGCAAGGTTAAACAAGCCCTGCTTTTAGAATCCTTTTTTAAGTCTCAAGGCGTGGATTTTAAAACGCCACAAACACTTGCGGTATTTGGGAAAACTGATTTAATCAATGCGGCAAGGAGCTTTGCTAAGAATCTAGGCAACAAGCCCTTTATCACAAAGCATAATCAAGGTGGCAAGGGCTTAGGGGTGCGACTTTTTGAAAATATTGAAGAGTTTAGGGACTATGTAGAATCTAGCGAATTTGAGCTACCCATTGATGGCATTACGCTACTGCAAGAGTATGTAGAATCTAGGGAAGCGTTTATCACGCGATGTGAGTTTATCGGCGGGAAGTTTCACTATGCGGTGCGAGTGGATACAAGCAATGGGGCGTTTGAGCTATGTCCTGCTGATGCGTGTCAAATAGATTCTTTAGATTCTAAAGCGGATTCTAGCAGGGATTCTAAGTCGGCGGATTCTAAAGCAGAATCTACAAAGCGACCTGCTCTTGCTGGGGCGGCGTGTGAAGTGGGAGCTGGGGATAAGTTTAGCTTGCGTAAAGAGATAGATTCTAAAAGCCCTATCGTGCGGTGTTTAGAGCAGTTTTTAGCAGTGCATAATATCGCTGTGGCAGGGATTGAGTTTATTGAGAGTGTGAGTGGGGATATTGTGGTCTATGATATAAACACAAACACAAACTACAACTCCACACTAGAATCTAAGATTAGAGAGAGTGGCGGCGTGGCAGCAGCTGATAGGCTTGTGAGTTTTTTAAAAGAGCAGTTTGACAAACAATAAAGGAGCGTAAAATGAAGTTTGGGTATTGGAGTCCGGTATTTGGCAGTTGGCTTAGGAATGTAGATGATGATAGCACGCAGTGTTCTTGGGAGTATATCCGCGATTTAGCGGTAAGCGCGGAGAATCTAGGCTATACGCTTACCCTTGTGCCAGAGCTGTATTTGAATGACATTAAGGGTGAAAAAGCCCCAGCCCTTGATGCGTGGGCTATTGCTAATGGCTTGGCAGCGGTTACGCAAAGCATTGAGATTCTAGCGGCTTTGCGTCCGCAGTATCATCAAGTAGCACTCACGGCAAAGCAGATTGCTACCATTTCACAGATTTGCAATGGGCGATTTTCTATCAATATGGTATCAGCGTGGTGGGAAGAGGAGGCTAGGCAGTATGGCATAAACTTTGACGCACACGATGATAGATATACACTCACACACGAATACACCGATGTGTTGCGGGGATTTTGGAGTAAAAGCCCATTTCATCATAGCGGTAAGTATTTTAGCTTTGAAAATTCCTATAATGAGCCTAAACCGCCCAAGATTCCGCTTGTGTATGCTGGGGGAGAGAGCGAGATAGGCAGGAATGCTATCACACAATTTGCAGACTTTTATCTCCTGCACGGCGGCACACTTGATGAAGTGAGAGCAAAAATTACTGATATGAAAGAGCGAAAGAAAAGGGCAGGATTGCCGCCATTTAAGGGCTTTGGTATGGCGGTGTATATGATTGTGCGAGATAGTGAAGAAGAGGCACAAAATGAGCTAAAGCGGATTACTACCATTAAAAATTACGCCGATTATGAAAACTCCTATAAGAATTTCACAGGCAATTCACAGCTTGATGTAGAGATAAGTAAGCAGGAATATAGCGTGTCTAATCGCGGACTGCGACCAAATCTAGTTGGCACGCCGGAGAGCGTGGCACAAAAGATTAGGGCATATAAAGAAGCAGGGCTAGATTTACTCATAATCCAATGTGCCAATATGCAAAAAGAGCTAGAATATATCGCTAAAAAGGTTATGCCGTTGGTGTGAGAAGCTTAAGCGCAGCATATCAAGCCTGAAACCATATTTATTTTTGTCCTAGATTTTAGCAGTCGCTAGAATCTAGGAAGGCTTTTGCTTTATCTCACACACAAACACACATTCTTTATGCTCTTTGAAGCTTGTTTTTCTATCTGTTTTGCCGCTGCTAAAAGGCGTGTGTGGAAATGTGAAAAGCGTTGTTTTACCGCTAGATTCTAAGATATTTTGCAAGGCTTGTAGGGAAATTCTCGTATTACTTCTTGCATTTGCTGCGGCGGTGTTGTTATAGGTTACTACCAAGATTCTAGCGATTTTACTAAGATTTGTAACTAAATCTTTGAACGCCTCTTCTGCTCTAGCTGTGCAGTATAGACTTAAATTTTCTGGCTTTGGTTTTAGGGCTATGCCATAGAGTTTTGGGCTATGGTTTTTAGCTAGGGTGTCTAAAAAGTGATAGAATCTGCTGTATTGCCTAGAGTTATAAGGCGGATCAATAAAGGCAATATCAAGCTTTGTATTTTGTGCGCGAAACAATTTTGCAAGGGTATTAGAATCTTGCTGATAAATCTCTGTGTGTATATGCGGATTTACATAAGGCTCAATAAGCTCAAATTGCAATCTATCTTTTAGCATTGATTTTTTGCGATAAGCATCATAATGCCCCACTGTGTTTGCGACTTTATCCACACTATAAAGCAAGCTTGCAAGTAGGATAAAATATTCTTTTTGATTGATTGCTTTTGTATGTAAAAGCTCTTGTATTTTCTCTCGTATATATCCCATAAATTTGCAATCATTATGGCTAAAAAATGTGCCACTAAAATGCAAGGAATAATAATTTTCACCTAGCATAGCAGAATCTAGCTCTAAAAATTCCTGCCTTATAGAATCCAACTTTTCTTGGCTAAAAGACTCTTTAGCAAAAAAGCCTTGATATATCACAAAATTCGCATATAAAAAATCATTGATATAAAAATGCTTAAATTCTGGCTTTTGCATAAAATAATGGCTCACCACACCTGTCCCAGCAAACACATCAAAAAAGCGTAAATCACTCTTTTTAGTATAGTCAAAACAATGTATAAGTGCAGAATCAATATGTGCTAAAAGCTTTGTTTTTGCTCCTGTATATCGGCGATTATGGGGGTTAAACATTATTTGCCTTTATTTCTAAACTATCAATAAATGGCTTTATCTCATTAAAATACCATTTGCTACCCCAATCATTCTTGCTTGTCAAAAGATTTTTAAACGATTTATAGAGTGATGTGTATGAAAGATTTGAGTGTAAAATTTTACTTAAATCCTGTGTGCTAAGTGGTAAAATACTCATACCTTTAATATAATTTTCATCATTTTCAAAATAGCAATATAAGCGACTTCTAAAGTCATTTAAAACATTTTTATCCAAATAAGGAGCGATGAAAATCGCATAGGATTCTTGCCGCTTATAAGCATCCAATCTCAAGAGCATATTTCCCAAATGCCTTGAAACACTTTCCATTTCTGCACGGCGTTGATTTGTCTTTTCAGTTAGGGTTACTTCTATCATTAAGGAATGGTTTGAATAGGTATAAATAAAATCTGCACTACCACCAACTGCGTGGCTTTTAGGCAAAAGATTAGAATCAAGGCTTAAATTAGCTTCTAAAATCCGCTCAATTTTACACTCATCAACATAGCACCAAACAATAGCAATAATATATTCAAAAATAGTAGGAATGGTCGCTTCTGTGCTAACTAATTGTGCGATTTTTTCATCATTTTTTCTATCTTCAAAAAGCCCTAAAATATAGGCAATATCATCTTTAGTAAAACGAGTTTGCAAAAGGTTTTGCAAGCGTTGCTTATCCCTTGCTTGCTGATAATCTCTTAAATCATTTATTTGAGTGATACCAAGCTCACTTTTACAAAGTGTTAAGAACTCCACATCACTTATCATTTCTTTAAGTAGGTTTTGAGTGATTTCTCCATTTTTTATGATATGTAAAATTTCATTATATTTTGAGTGTTTTACAATGAGCTTGAAAATGGGATTAAGTGCGACTCTATCGCTTGAAAACTCAAAGATTCCACATAGATTCAAATATCTACGATTTAAGTCTAAATAATCATCTAAATTTGCTTCAATTCTTGCGGTAAAAATAAGTTCAAAAAATCTTTTTGCAAATACTTTTATATCGCCCTGTATAAAATTTTGTAGTGTTGTAATTTTTTCATTTTTAGTTTTTGCATTATGCAGCAAAAAAGTTAAATATGTTTTTTTAAAGGCACTTTTATTTAAATTTTTTAACGCTGTTTCAAAAGTAATCTTTGCTTCCCTTAATGGTAAAAATATTTCTTGTAAAGTTTTTATGATTTCTAAGGCACTTTTTTCTCCTTTAGCAGTCTTAAAATAAAAAGGATTAAAATGATTAGATTTTATATCTTGTATGAAAGATTCTAAATATGTGTAGTCAATCATTACACTGCCTAAATTTTTTATAAACTCTTGTGTGCTAGGAAAATTATCAATCAAAGGCAGATATTTAAAATCCTGCAAACACATTTCCCCACCATTAAGTCTAAACACTTCCAAATATCGCTCAAACAATCCATCTCTTATAGAATCCTTACTAAACCACAAACTTGCTTTTATAAAAAACAAAGACACTAAATCAATTTGTAAAAACTCATTAGCAATCTTATAGCCCTCATTTTCAATCAATCTTAAAAGCTCTAATCCTTGTTGTGTTAATCTTTTTTCTTTGCGACATATAAGATGATAATTTTCTAAAGGGGCAGATTTTACCCGTGCATCTTTTGTGCCTAAAGATTTTGTGCTACTTTTGGATTCTATAAGTTTGTTTGCTTTTAAAAGTTCTAAATATCGCATTTGCAGATTTGAATTATTTTCCCACACTTCTTTGGAATCTGCATTTTTAAATAAACTATCAAATAGCATAAGTTGTGTTTCAAAATTATAGAGCAATCTATCCACCCTATTGCTTGTATTACCAAAATAGCTATATTGCATTCTTTTTCCTTTAGTAATTAGTAACTAGCACCTCACTAGATTCTGTCCTTTTTGTTTGGTAATTGCAATTTTTATAGTGAAATTCTAGCTTATGCACTCTAAAACCTGTTTTTTTAAGCCATTCTTTTAATACTATATGCTGTCTGCCTTTATGGGCTAAAACATTAGAAAACGCAAAGCGCACCCCTATAGAATCCAGCTTTTCCATAAAGACATATAAATCGCATTCATCTTGTTGCATCCAGCCACCATTTTCATTATAGCTTGCAAGGGCTAAAAGATAAGGCGGATCAATATAAACAAAATCTTTAGAATCCAAAATACCTAAATCAAAATCCCTAAAATCACAGCATAAAAGCTTAGGTTCTAATCTCTGCAACTCCTGCACAAAATGCTGCAATTTTGCTCGCATTTTTGTATTAAAATCCCTTTTTCCACAAGGTAGATTAAATGCGCCTTTAGCATTAAAACGCATTTGATTATTGAAGCTAAATATAAGTAACACAAAAAGCTTTATGGGACTTTTGTTTATATTGTAGTCATTTTTCAATCGCTCAAAGCCTTTTTTATTGTAGCTTGCTAGCCCTTCTTGACTATCGCAGTCATAATATTTATAGCCGAAATCCGCAGTGTTTGATAAACCATAAGATTCTATAATGGATTCTATCTCTTGCAATAAGACCTTAAAAGGCGTGTGTAAAAAAAGCGTAAAAATTTCTATCAAAGGCTTAGACTTGTCATTGAAAATAATATTTTTACAATGCTTATAAATGCCGACATTTATCCCCACACTTCCACCGCCACAAAATAAATCCACACAACTCCCCATATCTCTTGGAAAAAGCGGCAGTATTTGAGGCAACAATCTTGCCTTAGAGCCTGTGTAGTTAATAGTGCTTTGAATGGGTGTAAAATATGAAATATTTTTACAAGCTTTTTTCAAAGATATTCCCTTAATGTTTCTTACTTCTAGCTTTTGACATTGCTTACATATACCTCTTTAGAATCTTTTTTAATAGAATTATCATTAAAGCTTATGTAATTGCTTTGTATCGTGTGGCTATGAAAATCTTGCATAAATGCTTGTAGAATCGTGTTTGTTTTGCCTTTGTGGGTTAAAAGATTGCTTAGTCCCCATTGCACTCCTTTAGAATCTAGCTTTTTTAAAAGCGCATAAAGCCTAGATTCTAAAGATTCATTCCATAGCTTATTATACTCGCTACCGCTAATAAGATAAGGTGGATCAAAATAGATAAAATCCCCTTTTTCATATTCTAAAGATTCTATAAAATCTATAAAGTGGATATTAAAAAAATCTATATTTTTATTTTCCATAAAATGAAAATAATCTTGCAGGGCTTGATATACATTAGCATTAAAATCCACATTACCAACAGGTAGATTAAATTCAGCCTTACTATTAAATCGCAAAACACGATTAAAGCCATAGATAAGCAGCACATAAAGTCGCAAAAAATCATTTTTATTTGCATTAAAATCTTGTCGTAATTGTTTGTAAGAAGCCTTATTGAATTCTGCGAAATAAGTTTTTTTATAGCGTGCTTTTAGTGCTTTATCTGGCGTGTTATTTAAAAACGAGCAAGAGAGATCATAGGATTCTATCAAGTCAAAAAGCTTGTCAAAAAAGCCTTGTGTATCCCTGCTGTGTTGTGCTAAAAATCTATGCAAAGCAATGAGATTAGAATCTATATCATTAAGTTTATAAGATTTTGCGTTGATATTTAAAAACGAGCTACCACCGCCACAAAATGGCTCAATATAGTTGTTTATCATCTTTGGAAAAAGTTTTCTAAGCTGTGGCATAAGCTTATATTTATCGCCGACATAAAACAAAGGCGAGCGGATAATGGCGTTGTTTTGTCTATACATTGTGTGATACAAATCGTTATAGCTAAATAAATGTATTTGTTTTGCCTGTGTCAAACTTTCCCCTTGCCTATTTAGTGAATTTGTCCCAACACTTGTGCAGCTAGATCTTGGCTTGTGGCATCAAGGATAATATCTGCTTGAGCCTTATAGCTCTCCTGTCGCGCTAGGAATAGCTCCTTTGCCTGAGAAAGATTGGCAAAAAGTGGGCGAGAGTCATAATCCTGCTGGCTTAAACGCGCACAAATTGCTTCAAAACTAATGGATAAAAACACCACTTTCCCCATAGGCTTAAGATCGTGATATATAGGCATACCACCGCCTGTGGCGATGATCGCCCCACGCACACTGGATTCTACCCACGATACAAACTCGCCCTCTTTCTTACGGAATGTCTCCTCCCCAAAGCGTGCGAAAAACTCTTTCACACTTATCCCACTTGATTGCTCAATGATCTTATCGCTATCTAGCACAAATCGCCCGCATATCTTGCTTAGCTCCACAGCTAGCGTGCTTTTCCCACAGCCCATAAAGCCGATCAATACGAGATTTTTCATCGCACAGAGATGATATAGTAGTCCCCATCGCGCGTGATGTCATAGGGGTATTGCCCATCAAGGGTAATGACGAAGCGATAAAAGTCCTTATGCACGCCCACTGCTACTTTGGTGAAATATTTGACACCAAGCTGCACAGAGCCGCTTGGATTCTCATCTCTTTTCTCAATATCAAGCACAATGCGATAGGGGCTTGGCAGGACAAAGGAGCGCACGATACTAGAGCTTGTGTAGAGATAAAACTTACTCCCCTGTGTGAAAAACTGAAATGGCTTAATCGTCCAATACCGCACATCTTCGTTTAAAATCGCGCCCTTTTGCGTAAGTAGCAGCGGATAATGCCAATCGATACTCTCATCAATGGGAATTGTCTTTGTCCCTATGGTGCCATCGATGTTTTGGTAAGTGATTGTGATGCTTTTTAGGATTCTAGCGGTGCTTGGGAGCTTGAAGTCTAGATCTTTAAAAGGATCTTTCGCATTTTTTTGGATAAAGCTATCTTCTTTGGGCTGGATAACAGGCTCAAAGGGATTTTCTCTCGCGTGCAAGGATAATAGCACCCCCACCACAATCCACAACACAAGCCCCTGTCGTATCCACGCCCTCACGGCTCAAGCCCCTTTAGCTCAAATAAGTCTTTTTGCAATCGCGCATTTTTGGCTTGAAGATCGCTTACTTCTTCAAGTAGCTCATCGCGCTGGGCGATGTTTCTAAGCAGGACTTCAAGTGAATTATCCCCAAAGAGCAAAAATCCCACATACGCCCCCATACACACTACGGCAATAAAGCCATAAATGTAGATTCTACGCGCATAGATTCTATACCAAAACTGATGTGTCGCAAGCAGGGCAAGATAGGTGCGCATAGATTCTTCTTATAAGACATTTTTATCAAAGAGTGATCTGCCTAGATACTGCGCATTGGCGATGTCTTTTTGGATAGCAAGCAAGCGATTATACTTGCTCATTCTTTCACTCCTAGCAGTCGAGCCTGTTTTAATCTCGCCTGTATTAAGCGCGATAGCAAAATCCGCGATAAAGTGATCTTCACTCTCTCCGCTTCGGTGGCTCATAATGCACTTATAGCCGTATCTTTGAGCAAGGCGCACGGTTTGCATTGTCTCACTCACGGTGCCGATTTGATTGGGTTTAATCAAAATCGCATTGGCGATGTTGCCCTTAATCCCTTGGGCTAAAATCTCGTGATTGGTTACAAACAAATCATCGCCCACAAGCTGGATTCTATCTCCTAGCTTTTGAGTAAGCAGCTTCCAGCCCTCCCAATCATCTTCACTTAGCCCATCTTCGATAGAGACGATGGGGTATTTCGCACAAAGCTTCTCGTAATATCCCACAAGCTCACCAGAATCCAGTTTTCTCCCCTCGCCTTTTAGGTGGTAGATTCCAGCTTCATCGACAAGCTCGCTGCTCGCTACATCAAGCGCGATAGCGATTTGCTCGCCACTCTTATAGCCTGCTGCTTCAATCGCGCGCAAAATCACTTCAATAGGCTCTTCATTGTTTGTGAGATTTGGCGCGAAGCCCCCCTCATCGCCGATACTTGTGATATGCCCAGATTTGTGTAGAATCTGCTTTAAATGCTGATACACCTCCGCACTCGCACGCAAAGCCTCATCAAAGGTATCAAAGCCTAGAGGCATAATCATATATTCTTGGAAATCCACCGTGTTATCCGCGTGGCTACCGCCGTTAATGATATTAAGCATTGGCACGGGGAGCGTGATCGCATTGCTCCCACCTAGATAGCGATAGAGAGGGATATTTAGGCTTTTTGCCGCCGCCCTTGCGACTGCCATAGAGACACCAAGCGCAGCATTTGCACCGATATTTGCATAATTATGCGTGCCATCAATATCTTTCAAAATCCCATCAATTAGCCCTTGATCAAAAGGACTAGAGCCGATGAGCGCATCTGAAATAGTGGTATCGACATTTTCGCACGCCTTTAGCACACCCTTACCCAAAAATCGCTTTTTATCCCCATCGCGCAGCTCTAGAGCCTCTCTCTTACCCGTGCTAGCCCCACTTGGCACAATGGCACTAGCACTTGTGCCATCGCTTAGAAAGACACTTGCGCAAATGGTTGGATTCCCCCTAGAATCTAGCACTTCTTGGGCATAAATATTATCGATGTAAATCATTGAAGCTCCTTTAGGTGGTGTTAGTTGGATTCTGGCTCATCTGGAAGCGGGAGGATCTCTTCACTCGTGCCGATTTGCTCTTTGATCTTTTGGGTGATTTCTTGGGCTAGGGCGGTGTTTTCTCTAAGCATAAGCTTGGCATTTTCCCTGCCTTGCCCTAGCTTTTGGTCCTTATAGCTTAGCCACGCACCGCTTTTATCGATTAAATCAAGCTTCACGCCATAGTCGATGATCTCGCCCTCCTTGCTAATCCCCTCGCCAAACATAATGTCAAATTCCGCTTCTCTAAAAGGTGGGGCGACTTTGTTTTTCACCACTTTTGCTTTGACGCGGTTGCCGATATGCTGCTCATTTTGCTTAAGAGATGCTATGCGGCGTATGTCGATCCTCACACTTGCATAAAATTTCAGCGCATTCCCACCTGTGGTGGTCTCTGGGCTGCCATAGCCCATCATACCGATTTTCATACGGATTTGATTGATAAATATTAGCGTGGTATTCATCTTGTGCAGTGCGCCTGTAATTTTGCGCAAAGCGTGGCTCATAAGGCGTGCTTGCAAGCCCACATGCTGATCGCCCATATCGCCATCGATCTCTGCCTTTGGCGTGAGGGCTGCCACAGAGTCGATGACGACCAAATCCACCGCTCCACTTCTAGTAAGCGTCTCTAAAATCTCTAACGCCTGCTCGCCATTATCTGGCTGGGAGACAAGGAGATTTTCTGTATCGACCCCAAGCTTTTTTGCATAATACACATCAAGCGCGTGCTCGGCATCGATAAAGGCGGCGATCCCGCCATTTTTCTGGCACTCTGCGACAATTTGTAGTGAAAGGGTCGTTTTCCCGCTGGATTCTGGACCATAGATTTCAATAATGCGCCCCTTTGGCACACCTCCAATCCCCAGAGCCATATCAAGCCCAAGCGAGCCTGTCGCGATAGAATCCACCTTTTCCACCTGCTTATCCCCAAGCCGCACAAGCGCACCTTTGCCAAAGGCTTTATCAATCTGCTTTAACGCTAGATCAATCGCCTTTTTTTTATTCTCGTCCATCGCCATAACAATCCCTTACGAAGTATTTATCTATCGGTATTTGACCAAGTGCAAGGCTGGATTATAAGCTAGTTTTTATCAAACTTTCCTTAATGCTTCTTGAAGCATTTTAGGCTACTTTGCGCACTATATATCGCATATAGATTTCACTCTTTGTAGCTTAAGCACCCTTGTGCTACAATCACTGCCAAACACAGCAACCGAGCTAGAATCCACTTTTAGGACTTAAGAATGATCGATCGGCGTGTGCTAATCCACTTTGACATACTGCTTCCTATCCTTATCATTCCCATTGTGCTGCTCTCATATCTACTCATCGGCGAGGCAAGCCCTAGCCAAAATCTCCGCCAAAGCATTTATATCCTTATCGGGCTTTGCGCGTTTGTTGTGGCGTTTTTTATCCCGATACGACAGCTTAATAAATCCATAGTGATTTTTTATTGGATTTGTATCGTGCTACTGATTTTGGTGTATATCATCGGCACAAAGCAGCTAGGGGCGCAAAGGTGGATTACCATAGGGGCTTTTTCTATCCAGCCAAGTGAGCCGGTCAAAATCGCTATCATCTTGCTTCTAGGACTCCATATCCACAACAACCCTCCGCCACCGCAGGGCTATGGGCTAAAGCAGTTTGCTATCCTTAGTGGCTATATCTTGCTTCCTTTTGTGCTGATCCTAAAGCAGCCTGATCTAGGCACTGCGCTTGTGGTGCTGTTTGTGGGATTTGGGACATTATTCTTAATCGGGGTAAATTACAAAATCTGGACAGCTATCATCATCACCACCCTTGTCGCCTCGCCGCTCATCTATGGCTCACTCAAAAACTATCAAAAAAAGCGTATCCACGACTTCATCGCGGAAAAGCCTAGCTACCATGTCCAGCAAAGTATCATCACCATAGGCTCTGGCGGCTTATTTGGCAAAAAGAAAGAAGACTCCACGCAAACCCAGCTCAAGTTTCTCCCCATTGCTACAAGTGATTTTGTGTTTGCGTATTTTTCGGAGCGGTATGGGCTTGTCGGGGGTGTCGTGCTACTTGGGCTATATATTTTTCTCACCCTGCATATCTTGTCTTTTTCTCTCATCGATCCTAAAGACTATCGCCTACGCGTGATGGCTTGCTCTGTGGCATTGCTGTTGTTTTTCTATGTGGCGGTAAATATCAGTATGACTATCGGGCTTGCCCCTGTTGTGGGGATACCTCTGCCGCTTTTTAGCTATGGTGGAAGTAGCTTTATCACTTTTATGATATTTTTTGGGCTACTAGAAAACTTGCTTGCCTTTAGGTTTAATTTCAGTTATAATGCCAATCCTTTCAAGGCGATCTTACGCTCCCCTAAATACAGACGATAATCACGGATCTTTAGCTCAGCTGGTCAGAGCACTCGGCTCATAACCGATTGGTCGTAGGTTCAAGTCCTACAAGATCCACCATTCTTAATTTATCTTAGCGATTTTACTTAGAGTGAAGGATTTTTATGCGCACACTTCTTCTTATGCGTGGGCTTCCAGCAAGTGGGAAAAGCTCTTGGCTACGCGAGCATAATCTCCACCCCTACGCGCTAAGTCCAGATTGCTTGCGGCTTATGGCAAGTGCGCCGATTATGCTACCTACGCCAAACACCCTCCACGCTAGCCCCACGCAAAAAGTGGATTCTAGCTATATAATCAATCAGGCAAACGACAAGCGCGTATGGAAAATGCTCTTTGAGCTTTTAGAGCTAAGAATGGCTAGGGGAGACTTCACTATAATCGATGCCACGCATACAAGCTTGCAAGCCTTGCGCGCGTATGAGAGCCTAGCCCAGAGCTATCGCTACCGCATTTTTGTGCTAGATTTTAGCGATGTGAGCCTAGAGATAGTCAAAAAGCGCAATTATGCAAGAAGCCTGACAGCTAGCCACAAAGCCGTGCCAGAATCTATCCTAGAATCTATGGCAAAAAGACTGCAAGACTCCCCTGTCCTTCCCTCGCGCTACACACTGCTAAAGCCAGAATCCGCTTTTGAGCATTTGTGCCTAAAGCCCATTGATTTAAACGCCTATACCGCTATCCACCACATAGGCGATATACACGGCTGCATTGAAAGTGTCATAGAATACTTGCTATATAGCTTTATCCTAGAAGCACGCACCCCACCCTATCGCACAAAGCAGCAAGCACTAAATGCCTTGCGCCAAAGCAACTTCGCCAAAGAAATCTGCCTACAACTCTTCCACCCCACTTCCTACTATATATTCCTAGGAGATTATATCGATAGGGGCGTGGGTAGCGGAGAGGTCGTGGCTCTGCTGCTAGCGATTATGGAAGAGCGCAATATCTGCCTACTTGAAGGCAATCACGAGCGATGGCTGCAAAAATGGGGCAAAGAGGAGCTAGGGGATAATGAATTTAGCACCTTTAGTGTGAAAGATTTAGAGCAAGCAGGACTTAGCCCCAAAGATACGCACCGCCTTTATGCCAGACTACGGCAATGCGCTTACTATAGCTTTGATAATAAACAAGTGCTATGCACGCACGGAGGCTTACCCACCTTGCCGGAAAATCTCTTGCTCATTGGCACAAGGCAGCTTATCTATGGCAGTGGAGATTATGAAGATATGCAAAGCTGTGCGCGAAATTTTGCCAAAACGACAGACTCTAGCACTTATCAAGTCTTTGGTCATCGCAATAGAGAAAAGCACGGCGTGCGTGTCTATGAGCGCAGCTTCGCCCTAGAAGGAGGCGTGGAGTTTGGGGGGTGCTTGCGTGCGTGTATCTTGCGCCACTCTAGGCTACCTATATCACTGCATACCAAAGTCCCAGCAAAGCACAATCTACAATCCGCGCTTAGCGGGGATCTACTAGGGCTTGTGCTAGGAGATTTTTGCGAAATTTACTTACAAAATAGCAAAGACCCTGCCCTAGCACACCGCCTAAATGCTAGGCACAATGCTAGGAAAATCCACAGCCTTGTAGAAAAGCTACGCAAAAGCCCCTTAATCAAAGAAAAAAGCTTTGGTCCCATCTCAAGCTTTAATTTCACAAAAGAAGTCTTTTATCACAAAAAGTGGAGCACGCTCACTTGTAAGGCACGCGGGCTCTTTATCGACACGCACGCCTATAAAATCGTAGCGCGAAGTTATGATAAATTCTTCAACCTCTATGAGAGAGAAGAATCCTCGCTAGAATCTTTGCAAGAGCATCTCTCCTACCCTGTGCAAGTCTATATCAAAGAAAATGGCTTCCTAGGCATAATGAGTGGTGTTAGTGCTTATTGCCTAGAATCCACTTTTGCAAACGCGGATTCTATGGATTGCCACGCCACTGCTAGCACAATATCTCACAATGACAGCAAAAAAGTGGATTCTAGCAACGCCCAGAATCCACACGAGCAGGCAAAGGATTCTAAGATTACTAAAGAAACTGCGCCTTGCTTTTGCGATGAGCAAACAAACAAAGCGGTGCAAGGCGGGGTCTTTAGAGAAGCTCAATCCTCCAACGCAACGCCAGAAAGCAAGCTCTTCATCACTTCAAAATCCGATGCCCTAAGCCCCTATGCCACAATTATGCGCGAGCTTATTGATAGCCACCTAGCTCACCACGCACGCACGATCCAAAGCACCAAAGAGTCCCTAGAATCCACTCTTGCCACCTATCTAAAAGACCAGAATCTAAGCTTAGTGTTTGAGATAATAGAGCCTAGCAAAGACCCCCATATCATCGCTTATAGCACGCCGCAAGTCATCTTGCTTGATGCCATCTACAACACCCCAAATCTTGCCAAGCTACCTTATGATGAGCTCTGCGCACTAGGGGCTAGATTTGGCTTTAGGGTTAAAGAGCAAGTAGGCAGTATCGCGTGCTGGGAGGAGTTTATGGAGTTTTTGCGCAAGCACGATCAACTGCCTAGCGATGAGTCGCCACACGCAAAAGATTCTAGGCTTTTGGGCAGTGGGGCTAGGGAAGATGGCTTTATTGAGGGCTTTGTGCTAGAAGATAGCGCAGGCTTTATGCTTAAAATCAAGCTCCCATATTATCAAGGCTGGAAGCACTTGCGCAATCTCCTAGAATCCCCTAGCACAAAATCGCGCCACAATCTTATCGCCAAGCTCAAAAGCCCGCTTACACAAGAGTTTGCCAAATGGCTAGAATCCACCTCCACAGAGCAATCGCTCATCGCCTTGCGAGAGCAGTTTCTCAAAGCACGCAAATCATCTCACTAGATCCGCCCCGCTAGAATCCACAATCATTACTGCTAGCTAGATCTAGCTAGGCTTTGCACTTTAGAATTATGATTTTTTCAGCATTCTTCTTAGCGAGACATAAAACTTCATCCACTCATCAAGCGGCATAAGCGGGTGTCCGCCCCACTTGGTGTGTGGGGGGAGATTTTTCCCCACAGCCCCACGCCCAGCTATCTGCACAAAATCGCCAATGTGTATATGCCCTCCTGTGCCTGCTTGTCCGCCCATTATCACATTGCGCCCTGTGGTGGTAGAGCCAGCAAGCCCCACTTGTGAGACAAGCAAGGAGTTCTCGCCGATTATGCAGTTATGCCCGATTTGCACGAGATTATCGATTTTGCTACCGCGCTTAATCATCGTTACCCCAAATACTGCGCGATCAATGGTAACGCTCGCGCCGATCTCTACATCATCGCCGATTTTTACAATGCCATTATGCTCGATCTTGCAATGCTCCCCAGAATCTGTATGCGCATAGCCAAAGCCATCGCTGCCGATCACGCTGCCTGCGTGGATATTGACACGATCGCCGATAATGCTCTGGCGATAGATGACGACATTAGGATAGATTTTGCAATCATCGCCGATATGCACGCCATCGCTTAGGACAACACCGGGCATTATGCAAGTCCTAGCACCGATATGCACGCCATCGCCGATATGCACACCCTGCATAATCTGCGCACTTGGGTGGATATGCGCACTTTGGGAGTCTGTGGGCTTGCTTGGGTCATAGAGTGTGGGCTCTAAAGGATTGGCAAATTCACTTATAGCAAAGCATTGGGAGAGCTTGGCGAAAGCTAGATGTGGATTTGGGACAAAAAGGGCTTGGATATGAGGTGGGAAAAGCTCTTTATGCGCGAGATAATCGCGCTCACGCACTAGCACCGCGCCCACTTGTGAGCTAGATAGCAAGGCAAAATACTTAGGCTGATCAATATAGCTTATATCCTCACTTCCGCCTTGCTCTAGGGGCGTTAGAGAGGCTATGGGGAAATCCCTTGTGATAGGATTTGTGATCCCAAGCATATCAATGATTGAAGAAAGATATATCGGCTCCATACTACTCCTTTACACTACGCAAGCACGCTTTGCGTGATAGCATAAAAGCTTTTTGCATCTAATGATGCGCTGCCTACTAGCACGCCATTGACATTGGGGATTGATAGGATCTCTTTGGCATTGCTAGCATTCACACTGCCGCCGTATAAAAGTGGATTCTGGACTAGGGTGCGTAAAAATGCGTGTGTTTGGGCGATTTCTTGCACACTAGCACTTCTACCCGTGCCAATCGCCCAGATAGGCTCATACGCCACGCTTACGCGAGTGGATTCTACATCTATGCCTGCAAACTGCGCTTGCAAATACTCTTGCACCGCTTTTTCCCCCTGCTTGCGCACGCTCAAAGGCTCGCCCACACAATACACGATAAAAAACCCAAGCCTAGCGAAAAACGCAAACTTCTCTGCGATGAACTCTTGGGACTCATTAAGCAAAACACGCCGCTCACTATGCCCGATAAGTATCGTGCGCACCCCCATAGACTCGAGAGCTTGCACGCCGATCTCCCCTGTGAAAGCCCCGCTATACGCTGGATAGGCGTTTTGCACGCCGATCTCCCCAAAAGGCGCGAAGTCTTTAGAAGCTTGAAGGCTTAGAGCCTGTGGGAAAAACACTAGCTCATTCTCACGCAAAAACTCCTGCGAGAATCCTAGTGCGCCTAAGGTGGTGAAATACTCCTGCACAGAGTGCGCAGTGTGGTTGCATTTAAAATTTGCCATAAACTGCATACAAAGCCTTTGAAATCCTAGAATGTAGCTCTGCATTATACTTAAAACTTCCATAATTAAAGTGGCGCAATAAGTTTTGCTTGTATAATCACGACTTTGGAGACAATAATGGCAAAAGATAGAATATTTCAAAGCAAAAAAGAGCAGAAATTCACATTCAACGATGAAGTCGCAAGCGTGTTTGATGATATGCTTGCTCGATCGATCCCCTACTACAAAGACACGCAACAGCTGTGTATCGACTTTTTATCCACCTTTGCTAGGCAGGGCAGGATCTATGATCTAGGCTGCTCCACGGGCAACACCCTACTAGCCCTAAGAGAGCAAGTAAGCGGCGAGCTAATAGGGCTAGATAGCTCTCAAGCGATGATTGATCAAGCCACGCGCAAGGCAAACGCCTATAATGCGGATATTTGCTTTATGTGTGCGGATATTATGGACTTCCCATACGAAAATGCGCAAGGCTTCATCGCTAATTACACCTTGCAGTTTATCCGCCCACCTCTGCGTGCCAAACTGCTTGCTAGGCTCTATAATGCCCTAGAATCCAGCGGCGTGCTGATCCTTAGCGAGAAGACCATAAGCCATAGTCCGCACTTAGATGCGCAAATGATCTCCTACTATCATCAATACAAAGCCCGCAATGGCTACACCAAAAGCGAGATCGCCGCTAAAAGAGAAGCCCTAGAAAATGTGCTTGTGCCATATAGCTTAGAAGAAAATCTTGCCCTGCTCAAAGATGCGGGGTTTGCTAGCGTGGAAGTGCTATTTAAGTGGGTCAATTTTGCGACATTTATCGCAGTCAAATAACACGACAAAGTGCTAAGGCACAACACGCCAAACCCCCTAGAATCCACTTTTTCACACAATGCGCCTTGTCTGTCATTGCGAGCCGACTTGTCGGCGTGGCAATCCATACAAAAAACCGCCAAGCCCCCTAGAATCCACTTTTGACAAGGATTCAGCTTGCGGGCTAGATCGTGGTTTTCACTTGCAAGCTTTTGCACGCCACTCTAGCCTTTAAAGCCCAAAGCCAAAACGCCTTAGGGCTTTTTAGGGTCGATTAGCTCACTTACTTGCAAATAATACTTCCCCACACGCCCCAAATGCGGCGGCAAAAACCGCAGATCCTCTCTATAAATCACATCATCAATAAAGCAGCCCTTTGCCTCTAGAAACACGCTAGTATCACTCCCGCCAAAGCTCTTTGTCTCTACCAAATCGCAAAAATACGCCACCTTCACGCCTTGGGCGATTGGGGGGTATTGTGTATGCACAGCTTGCAGGCTAATATCAAAGGCACTTGCCTCACTTCTCTCATAAGGCAGCTCTTGGGAGCTAGACTCTAGCAGCGGGAGGAAATCCACCATCACAAGATTGATCGTAGCCTTTTTTGTAGCTAGGAGATTGCGCAAGGTGTCCTTCTGCTCGCCATTAGATTTTGTGCCTATACACAGACTAAAAATCACAGGATTAGAGCTTACCACGCTAAAAAAGCTAAAAGGCGCGAGATTTAGCGTGGCATTGTGGCTAATGGTGCTAATCCACGCGATTGGGCGCGGGGTTATGGTGTTGCTAAGGATACGATATTTGGTCAAAGCCCCTTGTGTAGCAAAATCAAGTAGCATAGATCCTCCTTATTTACTAAGCTTTGGCTTATGCAGTATCGCTAAAGCCGCTTCTATCACCATCTCTGGGCGCAAGTCTTTCATACATTTATGATGTCCCAAAGGACATACGCGCTTTTTGCACGGCGCACAAGGGAGATTGAGATTGAGCAAGGCGCAGTCTCGCGCACGCCACGGCGCAGTCTCGCGCATATTTGTAGGACCAAAGATTGCTACCATAGGCACGCCTAATGCCGCTGCTATATGCATAGAGCCGCTATCATTGGTGATGAAAAGATCTAGGGCTTGGAGGTCTTGGAGAAGGGTGGGGATAGTTGTTTTGCCACAAGCGTTTATGATTTTTGGCGTTTGTTCTAGCGTTGGCTTTGCGCTGGTGGATTGGGCTTTTTTTGTTTGGGGCGTTGGCTTTTCTAAAGAAACTTCGCTTTGCTTGTTTTGAGCTAAAAATGGGGCTTTGCAAGGTGAGTCAAGGGCACATACTCGGGCGTATGTAACCGCAGGCTCGCCGCCGCAAAACAAGGGATACCGCTTAGGCTGCGCCGATGTTTCTTTAGAATCCATACTAGAATCTACTTTTTTGCTTTTTTGTGCGTTATGTGTGGATTGCCGCGCCACTGCTGGCGCAGTGTCTCGCAATGACGCTCGGCTTTCTTCTTCAAAGATTCTAGGCATTGCGGTATTGCTTTCGTGGTTTTTAGCAAATTTTCTAAAGAAACTGCGCTTCGCTTGTTTTGGGGCAGAGCTAGACTTGTGGTCTGCGGTTGCCTCAAAATTTGCTAAATCTGCGGAATGACTACCCAAGACCGAATCTATTGAAGTAATAATTGCTTCCGCTAGCTGCCTATCTGCCTCCACTCCATAGATCACCACCTCCGCCCCCATAGCCGCAAAATACGCCCCCACGCACGCATAATGCTCCTTATCCCAGCACTTCGCACTGCCATAGGCTGCACCCGGATTTAGCCCTATGCGTAGGTGTTTGCGAGACTTGCTAGAATCTAGTGGCTTTGTGTGAAGTTTGAGTGGGGGGATGTGGGTGGTGCTTTCCCCAAAATCCTCATTTTGTTTGGGCGATTCAGCTTGCGGGCTAGAATCGCTTTGACATTGTTGGTGTTCCTTTAGAGAAATCCTACCGCCTGCGGCGTGGTTATCAAACACACTTTGGGCGTTTTTCCTAGAATCCACTTTTTTATTTTCGGCTTCTTTTTCTGTCATTGCAAGCACCGCTTGCACCGCGTGGCAATCCATATTTTTTGCGGCAGCAAAAATAGGAGTCACTTTGTGCGTTTTGTTAGCATTATTTTCAAAAGTGGATTCTAGGGGTTGTGTCTTTTTATTATGGATTGCCGCGCCGCCGTTGTCGGCTCGCAATGACGAGAAGGGAGATTTTTCACACTCGCCGATTTTGTTTTCAGCTTGTCTTGTAACGCCATTTTGGGATTCTGGCTCCATATCCTCGCGGCAGGATTTTTGAGCTAAAAATGGGGCTTTGCAAGGCGAGTCAAGGGATTTACCTTGAGTGGTAATGAGCGCAGACTCGCCGCAGCAATCGCCATTTTTAGCCAAAAAGCCAACGCGCCCTTGCTCACCCAAAGCCAAATCTATCAGCCGCACATAACTCTCCACCTGATGAATCCCCCCAACTCTCCCAAGCTTATGAGTCAAAAACACATTCCCAAGCCCCCGTTTATAGCCCACTCGCACCCTAGTCCCAGCGGCAAAAAGTAGCAACGCGCTATAAAAGTGATTGGTAAGGGTTATGCCTATGTCAATCCCCCCATCACACTCTAGCCTAGCTCTAATCGCACGCCCTAGCTGCCAAGTGGCTTTAAGGCGGTTTTTTGCCTGCTTGGTGGAGTCCTCAAAGCAGGCATATATGCGAGAATCCGCGCTAAAAAGCTCCAAAATACTCTTAGGCGCGATGAGACAAAGCCTAGCGGTAGGAAGCTGCGTAAAGAGCATTTCTATACAAGGTGTGCTCATCACGCCATCACCTAGCCAATTTGGCAGGCGCATAATGATAATAGGGCTTGTGGGCTTTATGGGCTCTCCTTTGTGGCTTGTGCTAGTGCCTAGCTAAATGATAATTTTAGCAACTTTGTTGTAATATCGCGCCTTTAGATTTTGGCTTGGAGGAGTTATGGCAGATCTTGTAGTCCCCCGCACACTAAGTGGCTTCCGCGATAGGCTTCCTAAAGAAGCAATGGCAAAGGAAAAGCTCCTGCAAAAGCTCTCTAGTGTCTTTGAGAGCTTTGGCTTTGCCCCCATAGAAACACCACATTTAGAGTATGCAGATATTTTGGTCAAACACGGCAGCGATGAGATACAAAAAGAGCTCTATCGCTTCAAAGATCACGGCGGGCGCGATGTGGTGCTGCGCTTTGATCAAACCGTGCCACTAGCGCGCTTCATCTCGCAGTATAGAAATGAGCTTGATCTGCCATTCAAACGCTTTGCTATTGGCAATGTCTTCCGCGGAGAGAGGGCGCAGAGAGGCAGATATAGGGAATTTACGCAATGTGATTTTGACTTTATTGGGAGTGATTCTATCGGCTGTGATGCGGAGATTATCCAAGTCATCTATGCCTCTCTAGCCACGCTTAATATCGATGAATTTACCATTTGGGTCAATCACCGCAGCATTTTAAATGGGATTTGCAAGCACTTTGCTATCACAGAGATTGAAGGCTTTTTGCGCAGCATTGATAAGCTTGAAAAAATCGGCAAAGATGGCGTAGCAAAAGAGCTAGAAGCCTTTGTGGATTCTAGTAAGATTAGTGAGGTGCTAGGCATTATCACAATGCGCCAAACCATCGCTGTTGATGAGTTTTTAGACTCGGTGGGGTATATGAAAGCGTGGAATGATGAGCTAAAAAAGGGGCTAGAAGATCTTGAAGAGATGTTTTCTATCCTAAAGCACCTTGAAATGGACACATCAAAATGCCGAATGGATTTCTCTATCGCTAGAGGGCTTGGCTACTACACAGGCATCGTGTATGAGACGACACTCAATCGGCTCAAAAATATCGGCAGTGTCTGCTCTGGCGGGCGATATGACAATCTCACAAAGTCCTTTTCTAAAGAGTCTTTAAGCGGCGTTGGGGCGAGCATTGGGCTAGATAGATTGCTAGCGGCATTAGAGGAGCTAGGATTGCTGCAAGGCAGAAGCACAAGTGCGCGAGCACTCATTGCTTGTATGGATAGCTCTTATCTAGGCTTTGCCCATAAAATCGCAGAATCCTTGCGCCGTAGTGGGATCTACACAGAAGTCTATCCCCAAGCCCAGAAGCTTAAAAAGCAGCTTGCCTATGCTAATAACAAAGGACACGAATACTGCCTAATCATCGGCGAAAATGAATTTCTAAGCCATACTTTCACGCTAAAAAATATGACCACAGGTATGCAGCTAGAATCGCTAAGCTTTCTCCGCGCGCTAGAGATTATGAAAGAATGAAAGCCGCCATATTAGGACAAGCTCTGCATAAAAGTGGATTCTACTACTTGGTGCGCTTTGTGGGGGTAGCGAGCCTAGCAGCATATATCAGTGCTTGTGCGGTGAAAAATGACGATACTCCTATGGGCTTGCAGCCCCAAGACTTGCGACTAGATAGTAAAAAGATTTTTCTCACCACAACGCAAGCGTGCGTGCCGCATTTGCAGCCCCAAGCTCTGCTAAGCTTTGTGGGTGATAATGTGCTAGGAGATTATAAAGGCAGCTCTGGGGCGACCTTTAATGCCAAGTTTGAAGAAGTGGGCGGCGATCTGGGGTATTTCTCTTTGGGTGTGCGTGAAGTCTTGCAAGCCGATGATCTAAGCATTGGCAATATGGAGGGCGTGCTTAGTGATAAGCCTTTGAAAAATGCCTTTGACAAGCCCTTTTCCTTTAAAGGGGCTTCACACTATGCCAAAATCCTTACCACCGCGGGCTTTGAAGCGATGAATATCGCTAATAATCACTCGCGTGATTATGGCAAGCAAGGCTTTGAAGATACGATTACGCATTTACGCGCGCAACATCTTGCGGTCTTTGGGGAGGGGATTGTGCATATCTATGAAGTCAATGGCATAAAGATCGGGCTAGCTGGACATAGAGGCTGGAATCTAGGCATTAAACCCCAAGTGGCAAGAGAGATCAAAGCCCTAAGAGACCAAGGCGCGGAGCTTGTGATTTTCACCTTCCACTGGGGGGAGGAGCGGCAGCACTATCCCAACGCCGCGCAAAGAGAGCTAGCGCATTTTACTATTGACTCTGGGGCGGATATGGTGATAGGACATCACCCCCATGTCTTACAAGGCGTAGAGACATACAAGGGCAAAAAAATCGTGTATAGCCTAGGGAATTTCATCTATGGAGGGGCAAAAAACCCCGCTGATAAAGATAGTATGATCTATCAAACGCGCTTTATAAGGCTAGATTCTGCGCGTAAAAGGCGTGAGTTTATAGAGGACTTGCGCTTTGATGCGTGTGCGCAAGAAGCCTACTTGGAAAAGCCATTTATCAAAGGTGTGGAGCGAGTCGATGAGCTAGGGGATTTCGTGCTAGTGCATAGCGTAATCCCTGTAAGCATTAGCTCCACGCCAAGCTATAATGACTACTCTCCTAGGATCTATGCTAATGACTCTAAAGGCTTTGATAGGGTCTTGCGCCGCCTAGAATCCTACTCTGTGCTACCCACCAAAAAGACTCCCCAAAAGCCCAAAAGACAAAAACCTCGCCGCTAAACACTAAGTGATATGCGCCTAGAATCCACTTTTGAAAAAGTGGATTCTAGTGGAAAGAGTGGATTACTAAAGAAACATCGGCTACGCCGAGCGTTTTACTTGTTTTCTAAAGAAACTGCGTGGGGCTTGTTGCCACGCGGTGCAAAAGCACCGCTCGCGATGACAGAAAAAAGGCGTTTTATACCACGCCGCAGGTGGTAGTGTAAAAAGTGGATTCTAGCCCAGCGATCCTAGAATCCACTTTTCAAAAGCAGGATTACACAAGATGCCAATCAAATGGCTCTTTGCCCATTGCTTGAAGCGCATTTTGCGCCTGCACAAATACCCCACTCCCCACAAAGCCCCTTGCTAGCGGGCTTGGGTGCGGGGCTTGTATAATGCAGTGCTTACTAGAATCTATCAGTGCTGCCTTTTTCCTTGCATAATTGCCCCAGAGCATAAAGACAATGCCTTGATAGTGCGTTGAAAGCGTGCTAATAATCGCATCGCTAAAGTTCTCCCAGCCAAAATGCCTATGTGAGGCAGCTTTGTGTTTCTCTACGCTAAGGATCGCATTTAGCAGCAGCGCACCTCTATGCGCCCATTGGGTTAGATCGCCGTGATTTGGGGGCGGGATAGCTAAAGTGGATTCTAACTCTTTGTAGATATTGCGCAAGCTTGGAGGGATAGCCACGCCCCTAGGCACGCTAAAGCTTAGTCCCATAGCTTGGGGGATCTCTATACCATTTAGCATTTTGCTCTCGTGGTAGGGATCTTGCCCCAAAATCACCACACGCACGCGAGATGGCGGCGTGAGATTGAGCGCGTGAAATGTCTTATCACTAGGAGGGAAGATCACACTATGTGCTTTAGCTAGCGTATAGTGCCTAATAATCTCGCTGAAATATGGCTTCTCAAACTCATCAGCCAAAAGCTCTATCCATTCTGTATGCAAGGTCTTTGGGATCATTATATGCCTTTAGCGTGGAGATAGTTTATGGGATTTGCAGCTGCTTTAGGGCAAAAAGCGCGGCATTGCGAAAGCTTTGCGTGCTGGCTTTGCCACGATAGGCTAGATCAAATGCCACGCCGTGATCCACAGAAGTGCGGATTATAGGGAGATTTAGGCTTATGTTGATACTTTGATCAAAGTAGAGAGCCTTAAGCGGAGCTAGCCCCACATCGTGATAGGGCGCGACAAACACGCGGTATTTTTCTCTCATCTGTGGGGTAAAGGCACTATCAGGCGCGACCACCCCCACAAAAGCTTGGCGGTTAAGCGTGGCATTTGCGGATTCTAGGGCGCGTTGTATAAGCGTATCTTCTTTTCCGCCGATAGCACCATTATCACCGCAATGTGGATTAAACCCTAGCACAAGGGCTTGAGAGAAATCTAGGCTGGATTCTAAGGCTAGCAAGAAGTCTGTATATGCTGGCTCGCTTATATGCTGGCTCACTTGTGCTAGCGGAATATGATCGCAAAAAAGTGCCACAAGCATAGCCTCACAGCCTAGCACCATAAGGGCTTGGCGTTGAAAATGTGCGCGTAAATACTCCGTATGCCCAGCATAGCTAATCCCTGCTTGCTTCCACGCGGCTTTGTGGATAGGGAGCGTGAGTATCGCGGTATCTGGCAGGCTTTGGGCTAGATCTATGGCTTTAGCAAAGCTAGCAAAGCTATATGCCCCGCTCTCTGCGGTGATTTGGGCGATGTGGATAGGGGGTGGCTCTATGCTTGGAGGCTCAAAGCACACCATATCAAGCAAGCAGTGGATATGGCTAGCACGCTTAGATCCTATCCCACCGCGCGTAAGTAGCGTTTGTAGGGCGGATTCTAACAGGCTCTTATGCGCGCAAATAATAGGCGTGCAAAGTGCGCTAGGGCTAGAATCTCCCCCCACGCTAGAGGACTGCTTAGGCAGCTGCCCACATTGGCGCAAAAGCCACTCAAGAGAGCGCAAGATGATCTCACAGCCTATGCCATTGCTATCGCCTATGCTTATGGCTAGATTCATAGGCTTATCCCCCCTAGCTCCCAAATAGGCAAAAATATCCCAAACGCCAGCCACGAGACAAAAAGCGCGATGATGATAGTCGAAAACGGCTCGATGAGTGCTAGAATCCTAGCGATTTGCTGCTCATACATATCGTGGCAGTATTGCGCACAAAGCTCTAAAATGCACTCTAGCTCACCGGATTTTTGCGCGGTGGCAAGGAAGCTTTGCAGAGTTGTATCAATATACGCACAAGAAGCAAACGCCCTATCTAGCGCATCACCTCTAGCAACTCGCTCGCAAGAGATGCTTAAAGCTCTCTGCAAGGTGGGATTTTGCACGCTTTGTAGCGCGATAGGCAGAGATGTGTCAAAGTCAATATGCGCTTGATACAAGTAAAAAAATCCTAGAAAATACCCCCACAACTCCCGATAAAGTAGCAATCTACCAAGCAGTGGTGCGCGTAGAAGTAGCCCTAGGCTTGCGGTATAAAGGGCATTTTTCTTGCGCACACTCACGACTCCCACATAGAGTAAAGCTAGCCCTGCTAGCCCAATCCCCCACCAAAACTCCTGCACAAGCGATGATACTGCGATAAGCGTGCGCGTGCTAAGTGGCAGCACAGCATCAAAGCTTGCAAAAAGTGCGCTAAATTCTGGGATCACAAAAAGGGCGATGATGATAAATGCCACTGCAATGCCTAGCAGCACAAAGATAGGATAAAACAATGCTTTAAGAAAATTCGCGCGATTTTTGGCGATGGTTTGAAAATAGCGCGCTAGGATTTCTACAATACTATCAAGCTCGCTAGATTGCGATCCAGAGTGAAGCAAGGCTATGCCCATAGGGGAGAAAATATGCGCATAAGGCTCTATGGCTTTAGGCAGGCTAGCCCCTGCTTGCAGCTGGGCTAGAATCTGCTTATACGCGCTTGATAGGGCTGTGTTTTGGCTTGTGTGAGAGAGTGTTAGGAGGGCGTCTTGGAGTGAAATATGTGCGCGTAGCATAATGCTTAAAAGCCGCAGATCTTGGGCGATTAGCAGGGGCTTTGGCGGGAGGTGTGGCAGAAGGCTTGGGAGATGTGGCGTGGGCGGTGTGTGTGATGGGCGTATGCTAGTCATTGACTCTCTTTACAGGAGAGATTTGGGGCTTTTGGGGTAGGGGCAGTAGGGATTTGACTAGGGCTAGTAGATCTTGTGTCGCTGTGGCTATCTCGTATTTAGACATTTGCTCTAGGGGCTTTTCAAGCAAGAGTAAATGCTCTTTTTGCATACTCTCACCCAGCCAGAGCCTAGAATCTTTGCGGTTGTATATGCCTATGGTGTTTATGCGCAGCATATCGGCTAGATGTATTGTGCCAGTGCTTGGGCTAATTAACAAGCAAGAGAGCCGCAAAAGCTCGATGATATGCGCTAGATTGTCATCATTGCTAAAGACTAGGAGATTTGGCATAGGGCTTTGCAGTGTGATAGTAGGTGCGCCCTTATAATGCAGCAAGACAATAAGCATTTGCGGATAATGCGTGGCAAGCTCTTGTGCTACTGCGATGTAGGATTCTAGGGGGAGATTGATGCGTGTGGATTTGACAAAGGGATTTAGACAAATGATAGGCGTAGTAATGCGTGCAAAATCTTGCGCCTGCACGCGAGCTTGCGGTGGCATATCGCCCATAGTGATGAGATTACTCGCTTTGGCTAAGGCATTATCCAAGGCAGATAGCACGCGAGCTTTTGCGCACTCATCTATGGGGTAGGAAAAGTGGCTATAAGCGATCTCTGCCCTATCATAGCGCGTAGGATCAATCTTGCGCACAAGCTTTAATAACGCCTTATGATAAGGGATAGCTGAAAAAGCACGCGAGAAAAACACCTTATGGATACGAGGGTTAAGGAGATTTGCCGCAGTGGCAAAGGAGATGATACACTTAGCATTACTCGCACTTAGTAGCTTACACCGCCAGCGATTAGGCTGGGTTAGGATAAAGTAGTCAAACTGCTTGGCATTGATATGTGCTAGCAGCTCTTGCTTGCTCATAGTCTCTGTATCGATACATATAAAGCCCCTAGTCTTATCAAAGCCATCATTAAGCCTAGAGAAAATCTGCATACCTTGGGCATTTGTATAGATGACGATAGGGCAGTCATATAGCTTGCGCAGTGTATATAACGCCCTAATAGCGATGACATTATCCCCAAGGAATGCCGAGCGATAGAAGCCAATCATCTCTTTTCTTTCACGGAATTTATGGCATTATAACACACCTAAAGCCCCCAAGGACTCAAATGACCCTAGCAGAGATTGATGCGCTAGCGCGCTTTATAGGCTGCTTTGATAAGCTTGTGCTTGTGCAGCGCGTAGCAGATATGACGCTAAAGCTTACCCTAGCCCAATGCCAGAATCCTAGCTTATGCGCCACGCTCCAAGGGGCAAAGAGCTTTGATGTGTATCTGGCTATGACAAGGGGCAAAAGCTTTGCCTACACCACACAAGACCTCCAAAAGCCCCCTCAAGACCAAGCGACCCTTAAGGACTCTAAGCCAGAATCCCTAAGCCCCAAACGCTACAATGCTCCCTTTGATGTCGCACTCTCACGGCTCAATCGCTCTAAAATCCTATCCGCCACGCTTTATGATGATGATAGGATCTTGCGCCTAGAGCTCTTGCAGCAAGGTAGCTATAAGCAATCTATCACATTTTTGCAATGTGAATTTACCGGCAAGCACACCAATGCGATCATCTTAACCCACGAGCAAATCATTATCGATGCCCTGCGCCATATCTCCCAAGCCCAATCACACCGCCAAGTCAAAGTAGGCTACCCCCTTGCCAAAATCCCCAAAAATCCCAAAAAGCCTGCCCCCCAATGCGCGCCACTAGCCCTAGAATCTATACCTAAGCTACTCTTACAAGCACACAATCTTGAGCAAAGCAAAGCCCTAGAATCCTTACGCCACTCTCTGCTATCGCACTACACACGCACCAAAGCCCGCTTGCAAGCCCTGCTAGATACCCTCCCCAAAGAAACAGCACTTTTGCAAGAGAGTCGCACGCTCAATCACCAAGCAAGCCTGCTACTCTCTCATCTCCACACACTAAGCCCCTACCAAAGCCACGCTACAATCACAGATAATGGCACACTCTATCATATCAATCTCCCCGCAAGCAAAACCCCGCAAGAAGCGATCAATAAGCTCTTTAGCACATCAAAGAAGCTCGCCCAAAAGGCAAGAAATATCCACAAAGAAGCCACAAACTTAGAAGAAAAAATCGCATTTTTAGACAAGGAGCTGGCATTTATCGCGCGAGCAGATAAGCTTGACACCCTTGCGATCCTAGCTCCCAAAAAGATAGAAAAAAGGCAAAAGCCTTCTAACGATCAAGTCTATGTGATCTTTATCCAAGGGGTGAAAATCTCCATAGGGCGCAATGAGAGAGAAAATATCAAGCTCCTAGAATCCGCTAGGGCTGATGACTTGTGGATGCATATCCGCGATATACCTTCATCGCATTTGATTATACATTGTGGGAAAAATGCCCTAGCAGAATCTATCATCTACAAAGCCGGTGAGATTTTGCTCGGTGTAAGCGGGCTTAAGCAAGGGGACTTTTTAGTCGATTATACAAAGAGAAAATTTGTCAAAATCACAAGCGGTGCGTGCGTGATCTTTAGCAAACATCAAAGCCTGCGCTATCGCGTATAGACTAGGAGGCATTATGGCAATCTCACCCATTGGTAATATCACCTATATCAATCAAAATATGCAGACAACTTCTGCCGCCCACGCAAACGCTATGCAGCGCGGCGATATGATCCCCCAAGAGTTTGAAGACAAGCTCAAAGAGATCCAAGAAGTGCGCCCCACAGAGACAAATAACAAAGTCGATAAAGACGCTAAAGGCAATAGCCAATGGGAGCAGCAAGATGACCAAGGCAAAAAAGACAAAGAGGAGAGTGAGCAGGCTCAAAGCCTAGACACACTTGCTAGCTCCCCTAGTGGTGAGACACATTTGCTTAATATCAAAGTCTAGCCTAAGCCCTTAGAAATGGTGTTGGCTTTTCTAAAGAAACTGCGCTTCGCTTGTTTTGCGCGCTTTTACTAAAGAAACCTGCTTGCGTGCCCACGCCTTGAAAACTACAATTTTTCATCTCAAATCCTGCCGCCTGCGGCGTGGTTAAAATTGGGGCATTTTGGGTAAAAATCCTAAAATCCTGTGCTTGCTTTTTTAAATTTGTGGCATTGCTAGAATCCACTTTTTCTTGTCGTTTTGGGATTCTAGCCCAAAACCAGCGACAGCGGTGCGAGGCGGGGGCACGCAAGCAGGTTTCTTTAGAAAAGCTGAATCCCCCTACTAGAATCCACTTTTGCAAAAGTGGATTCTACCCTTTGTGCGTTTTTTCTGCTTGGGATTCTAAGATTGTGTTATGGATCGCCACGCCGCTTTGCGCAGCTCGCGATGATGGGGAAAGTCGCTTACTTTGTCATTGCGAGCCGCTGCGGTAGCAGTGGCGTGGCAATCCATTGGCATTCCCCTAGAATCCACTTTGGGCTAGAGCCACATTTAGCCCAAATCCTAGCCCCACCCAAACTACTAAAACTGCTTTAAAATCTCTTGTATCTCGCTGTTATAAGCGATTTGTGGCATATCTTCTATATAAGTGAGTGCGATTTGCTTAAAGCCATAGTGGATAAGATCTTTAAGAAATTGATAAAAATCATCGCGCTCGGTGAAGATGATTTTAGTGCTAAAGATTAAGTTTTCAAACACTTCTTTAAAGCCTTTTGCCTGACAGAGCGTAGTAAAATCCTTATACGCTATGCCATTTAGCTGCTCGGATTCTAGGGAGTCTTCTGCCTGTGCGGCGTGGGAGATATGATCTAAGCTTGTGTCAAAATCACGCAAGATTTCAAGCATTTGCGTATGGATAGCATTGTGCTGGGCGCGGGGGGCTGAAGCTAGCAAGATTTGGTAAAGCTCTGTGAAAATCTCAGCCTTTTTGGGGAAGTCTTGCGCAATATCCGCGATTAGCACACCTATGCACGCGCGTTTATCGCTAGAATCTAGTGCTAAAGCTAGGTTAAAATAATGCGCCGCAAGGGTGAAATCCCTAGCCGCAAGGGCTTTGAAGCCTTTGTTTATCAAGCGTTTTTTACGCGGATTGTAGGTGGGGTTTGGTGGGATTATGGTCATACTCTGCCTTTATCGAACTTCTACTACTTCCATATCTGGGTGTATATCGCGCTTAAGCTGCTGCTCTACACCGCGCTTTAGCGTGATATGCGAAGCAGAGCAGCCTTGACACGCCCCAAGCAAGCGCACATAAACTTTACCGCCTTTAATCTCTTGTAGCTCTATATCGCCAGAATCGCGCAAAAGATGCGGTCGCACCTTTTCTAATGATCGTTGCACAGGCTCATACAGCTCACTATCGCTAAAAGGTAGCATTACACTCCTTATGAGAATAAATAATTACGATATATGAATGTGTTTATAATGGGTTTTTTTAAACAACGCAAGAGACAAAAGGGCAATGTAGTAGAAGCGATTCTATCCTAGCTACCTTGAAGCTATTAGTAGAATCTATTTATACCAAATCCTTGCACTAGAATCTGCTTGCACTAGAATCTATACTTCGCGCCCAAGGTTACTAAATGCAGCTGCCCTAAGCCATTTTGGCTTTGGATAAAGCTCTTTGTATTATCTTTGAGCGCGAGTGAGTAGGCAAGCCCTACATCTGCCCTCCCGCCAAAGAGATTATACCTAGCACCAAGCCCTAGCATATAGGAGTTGGCATCAGGGATACCAAATGTATCTCTGCCTTGCGGCACAGGGGTAAAATCTAGCGCGAGTGATCCCATAAGCGTGAGATTTTCGGTAGAGAAGTGTGTAAAGCCTAGGCGGAAGGCATTGCTATTTTTCCAGCCACGCCCCATAGCCACGGCATTGTAGTCGGCTCCTGCCATATTTTGATATGCCGTTGCGATAATGGTATTTTCAAACCCAGGCGTAAAGCCTTGTGCATTGCTAAATTCTTGATTGCTATATTGAAATTCAAAAATATCCGCACTTCCCCAGAATGTATGCTCATAGGTAAATTCTGCGAGAAGTTTGCCAAGCCTTTGGGCTAGGGCGACATTAAGTGTATCGGGCAAATCCGTAGAAAGCAGCAAGTTTGCTCGCATATCAACCGTCCCTTTTCCAGCCAACTTCCCACCATCTATGTGTGAAGTAGCAGAGAGATTGCCTTTCATATCAAAATGCACTTTAGAGCGATAAGTAGCCGCTAGGGTCGTGGTTTTGGTAAGTTTTAATGTAAGTGCGACATTGTAGCCTAGCCCCCAAGCCTTTGTCGATGATGATTGGGAAATTTTAGTAGTGCCTTTTATATTTAAGCCAAGCCCCATAGCATTTTCTGCAGTGTAAGGCACATACAGCGTATTATCAAAATCCCCAGAGCCATAGATGATACGCGCTCCAGCAGCAAGCCCTAGCCGATCCCATAGCGTGAGGGAAACCACGGGATTTGTCTCTATCATCATTATCCCCACATTGTCTAAAAACTCTCCCCCCTCACCGCTCCAATCCATACTAAGCCCTGAGGGCGTTGTGATTGATAGCCCGAAGTTTGTTTTCACGCTATCGCCTATATGCCAAGGCTTGGTTTTGAAAAATATCTTTGGCGCAAAGGCTAGCGTGGGGTTTGCCCTACCGCTTACGATAGCGGGTCCTGCTGGGCGATTTGGACCCAAAGCAGCTATATTTCCCGTAGAAATTTCCCCTTTATCTCTACCTGCCGTAGTAAAGTCAAACCCCGGGATAAAAATCATCGTCCCATTAACTTCTATCTCATTAGCTTCATCAAAGCCCATATTCGCGGGATTATAGTAGCTAGAGTCCGCGCCATACGCCCCAGCGATATATGCAGAGTTTAGCGCGGTGCCATTGAGACTTTGCTCTGTAAGCTTAAAGCCTGAACCATAGCTAGAGACAATGCCCCCAGCAAGCAATATCGCGATTTTTACACGCATATTCCCTCCTTAATATTTTGCAAATCACAATAGTAAATCAAAAAAAAAAAAACGCAAGCCTTATATCTACCACCACCAAAGCACCACCAATAATCTCGCCAAGACAATCACATAGCGTATAATAGCGATCCCAAAATGCCACTAGAATCTAGGAGCGATTATGAGAGAGCCACTTATCCTAGCGAGCCTTAGCCCCACGCGTGCGCGGATATTGCAAGAGTGGGGCATAGCATTTAGCCAAATGGATAGCGGATTTGATGAAGAGAGCCTAGAGATCAGCGATCCTGCGAAGTTTGCCTATATCGCTTGTATGAAAAAGCTAGAATCCACTTTAGCACTTTTGGACAAAAGGGGCAAGCTCACTAGCGCGCTAGATTCTGGGGTGCTATGTGCAGATAGCGTGGTAAGTGTCAATGGCAAGCTACTGCGCAAAGCTAGAGATAAGCAAGAAGCTAGAAATATGCTAGAATTGCAAGATTCCAAGCATATAAGTATCCTAACAGCCCTAGCCTACCAAAGCAAACGCGCGAGCTTTGTGGATCTAAGCGCGTGTGTCTTGGAGCTAGGCAAATTTGAGCCAAGCGATATGCTAGGCTATGTGGATTCTCTAGCGTGGGTGGGCAAAGCTGGCTGCGTGATGATAGAGGGCTTCCACAAACGCTATATCCGCAGGCAAATCGGGCTAGAATCCAGCGCGTTAGGACTTAGTATAGAAAAGCTTGTGAGATTCTTGGAGCTAGTATGAATACCCCTATTATTACCATTATGCTGCTGGTATCACTAGGGATAGGGCTAGTGGGGCTAGTGGTATTCCTCTGGGGCTTGCGTAATGGGCAGTTTGATGATGCGCATAAAATCACGCACGGCGCGCTATTTGATAGTATAGAGGATCTAAACCTAGCCAATGCCATAGCTCAAAACCAGCAAGCAACCCCCAATCCCAAACACAAGGAGTCAAAAATGGAGCATTACACCATAGCAGTCATAGGAGCAGGACCCGGAGGCATTAGCGCAAGTGTGGAAGCCACGCTTAAAGGACTCTCTGTCATCTTGCTAGAAAAGGGCGCAGAGCATAATGCCACACTGCGGAAATTCTACAAAGATGGTAAGCGCGTAGATAGAGACTACAAAGGCGATAAAGTCGAGCTTGTAGGCGCGATAGATTTCAGCGATACAAACAAAGAAGGCGCGCTAGCGATGTTTGATAGCCTGCTAGAAAAGCACGCGATCAATGTCGCTTATAACAACGATGTAGAATCGATCCAAAGACAAGCAAATGGCAGCCTACTTATCCGCACAAGTGGCAATCACTCTATAAGCGCGGATTATGCGATTATCACCATTGGCAAAATGGGGCAGCCCAATAAGCCTAGCTACAAAATCCCTCCAGCGATTTTGCGCCAAGTCAATTACAATGCCTCTAGTATCCAAGCAGGCGAGCGGCTACTGATCGTAGGCGGTGGGAACTCCGCTGTGGAATACGCTATCGACCTCTGCGCCTCGCACGATACCACGCTAAACTACCGCCGCACCGAGTTTGCAAGGATCAATGATACAAACAAGCAAGAGCTAGAAAAGGTCATAGCAAGCGGCACGCTAAAGACAAAACTAGGCGTGGATATAGAGAGCCTAGAAGAGCAAGGGGGCAAGATTTGTGCGCATTTTAGCGATGGTAGTAGCGATGTGTTTGACCGCGCGATTTATGCCATTGGCGGCTCTTCGCCGGTGGATTTTCTTAAAAAGTGCAATATCGAGCTAGATAGCAACAATCTCCCCATAGTGAATGAGCATTTGCAAACTTCTGTGCAAGGCGTGTTTATCGCTGGGGATATTGGCTTTAAATCTGGGGCGTCTGTGGCTATGGCGATCGCCCAAGCAGAAAAGATCGTTTCTCATATCGCAGGTCATAAGTGAAAATCACTAAGCCTTGCGTGTATCAAGGCGCAGCCTACACGCATTTAAGCGATGATAGCAGAGAGCTAGACTCTCACACACTCTTTGTCCGCACGCCACTAAATGCGGCTTTCACGCCAGATCACCCCAGCATAGAAGCAAAGCAGCTAGCAGAGCTTTTTGCCCCACTGCCCAAAATCATCGGCATAACCGGCACCAATGGCAAGACCACGACCGCCGCGCTTATCTACTCACTCTTGCTTGATCTTGGCTACTCGTGTGCGCTAGTTGGCACGCGCGGAGTGTTTGCTAATGACAAGCAGCTTAAGCCAAAGGGGCTTACCACGCCTTGCGTGCTAGAGCTGTATGAGATTTTGGCTATGGTTGGGAAGTGTGCATTTGTGATTATGGAAGTAAGCTCGCACGCGATCGTGCAAGAGCGCATTGCTGGCATTCACTTTTCTATAAAAATCCTAACCAACATCACAAGCGACCACCTAGACTACCACAAGACCCAAGCCGAATATATCCGCGTGAAAAATAGCTTCTTTAGCGATGATGGCTGCAAAATCATCAATGCCGATGAGCCGCACGCTAGCTATAATCGCCACAACGCCCACACCTATGCCATAGAAGCAAACGCCCACCTAAAGCCAAACGCTTATAGCCTAGATCACGCCATCACCGCGCATTTATCCTATACCCCAGCTAGCAGAGCTAAAGACTCTCTAGAGCACGCTATCATACAAGCCCCCCTATATGGCAAGCACAATCTCTACAATATCCTAGCCGCATTGCTTTGTGTCAAGCTCATCGCCCAAAAGCCCCTAGAATCCTGCGCGGAGCATTTGGAGCATTTTGGCGGTGTGGAGGGGCGTATGGAGGTAGTAAGCAAAGATCCTTTGATCATCGTGGATTTTGCCCACACACACGATGGTATGGAAGCGATATTTACAAGCTTTATAGGCAAAAATATCGCCGTAGTCTTTGGGGCTGGAGGCGATAGAGACCCCACCAAACGCCCCAAAATGGGCGCAGTGGCGTATAAATACGCAAGCAAGCTCTACATCACAAGCGATAATCCACGCAGTGAAGATCCTACACGCATTATCAACGATATTTTACAAGGCATACCCAAAGATCCTAAAAAGCCCGTGTATATTGATATTGATCGGCGTGCTAGCATACAAAAAGCCGTAGCGGAGCTAAAAATGGAGGAGCTAAAGAAAGGGGAGCCAAAAATGGAGGGGTTAGGAGGAGATTGGGTGCTGCTGGTGCTAGGCAAGGGCGATGAGACTTATCAAATCATCGGTGATGAAAAGCGGCATTTTGATGATAGGCAAGAAATCCGCGCTGCCCTGCAAGCCCCGCTTCCATAGCTCTCTCCCCCCACGGAGCAAATCAAGCTAAATCCTAGCCCTAAGCAACGCCTGCGTATAAGGGTGGCTAGGTGCGCTAAAGACTTGCGCAAGCTCTCCTTGCTCTATCACCTGCCCGGATTCTAGCACCAGCACACAATCACACATCGCCTCTATCACGCTAAGATCGTGGCTTATGACAAGATAGCTTAGATTAAGCCTTTGCTGCAGGTCTAAAAGTAGCGTGATAATGTCTTTTTGCGTGCTTTTATCAAGTGCGGAAGTAGGCTCATCAAGCAGCAAAATCCTAGCCCCACTTGCCAACGCCCTAGCGATACACACCCTTTGGGCTTCTCCACCGCTAAGAGTAGCACTATATCGGTAGGCAAACGCCCTAGATAGCCCCACTTGCTCTAAAATCTGCATAGCTTGTAGGGGGCTAGATTTTTTGGCATTTTGGCTTTGCAGGGCTTCTTGCACGATCTCTAGCACGCACATTCGCGGATTAAGCGCGGCTAGAGGGTCTTGGAAAACGATTTGCACCATAGAGATAAACGCCCTATCGCGCCTTTTATCCGTGTAGATGAGCGGATCTTTTGACTCGGTGGGATAGAGACAAAGCTCACCTAGCTGCCCCTCTAGCCCCAAAATCCCAAGGGCTAGGCTAGACTTTCCACTCCCACTAGCCCCAATTATGCCCACACTATCGCCCATTTTTAGGGCTAGATTGATGCCTTGCACGGCTGGGATTTTTTGCTTTGTGAAGAAGCCTTTAGTCGTGTGATATGCGCCAAAATCTTGCAAGCGTAGGCATACTTTTTGTGTATCGGCGTTGGCTTTTTGCGCGCTTTTGGGGGATTCTGCGGCGGGGACTTGCTCATTTACGCCGAGTAAAATCCCTTCGCCCCCGCCTTGAAAACCCCCAAAATCATCGCAAAATCCTTCCGCCTGTGGCGTGGTTGAAATTGGGGCATTTTGGGTAAAAATCCTAGAATCCTGTGCGGAGTTTTCTACATTTTGGGCGTTATCCCTAGAATCCACTTTTTGCGTATCGGTATTTTTATCGTCATTGCGAGCCGCTGTGGTAGCAGCGGCGTGGCAAAACAAGGGATACCGCTTAGGCTGTGCCGATGTTTCTTTAGAATCCATAATTTTTGCAGCAGCAAAATAATCATTACTAGAATCCACTTTTTTATTTTCGGCAGATTTTTCACACTCGGCTTGTTTGTCTTCTTCAAGGATTTTAAGATTTGCAGTGGGGCTTTTGGATTCTAAGATTGCGGAGCTAGAATCCCTCCCAAAATGCCCGCAGATTTGCCCTCCCTCCATCACATACCCCCTCTCCGCAAATCTCCCCATCAAGCCCAAATCGTGGCTGATAAGCACGATCGCCATTTCTGTAAAAGAGGCTAAAAGCTCTAGAATCTGGCTTTGTATATGCGCATCTAGGGCTGTTGTAGGCTCATCACAGAGTAAAATCTTTGGTCGTGCTAGGATCATCATCGCGATACACACCCTCTGCGCCTGTCCGCCGCTAAGCGTGTGGGGCAGGCGGTGCTTTAGGCTAGATTCTAGCCCCACGGATTCTAGTGCGTCATCAATAATGGCGTTGTAGTGCGATTTTGGCGTGTGGGGCAGGTGCAAGGCACACATTTCACCTAGCTGCTTTGCTATGCTATGTAGCGGATTTAGGGCGAGCTTGGGGGATTGGGGGATATAGGCTATGCCTTTAGCGCGGATCGTGCGCCATAGAGGCGAGCTGATAGGGCAGGCGGCGAGATTTGCCTCAATGCCTTGTAGCGTGATACTTCCGCGTATATCACTGCCTGCCACTAGCCCCATAAGCAGCTTTGCTAAAAGGCTCTTCCCACTACCAGACTTCCCTACTATGCCTACGCGCTCATTTGCCCACACTTCTAGCGATATATTTTCTAAGGCAAAGTCCCCAAATCGCGCGCACAAATCCCGCACGCATAGCACAGGCGCGCTAGGCTTTAGGGCAGACTTCATCGGGGCTGTGCGCTAGGGTTTAGCGCGTCTCTCACGCCCTCGCCGATAAAGCACAATAGCGATAGCAGCAACGCCACTGCGCTAAAGCCGCTTAGGGCTAAATGCGGGGAGGCAAGGTTGTTTTTACCCTGCTCTAGTAGCTCGCCTAGGCTCGCACTCCCCACAGGCATACCAAAGCCCAAGAAATCAAGCGTAACAAGCGTGCCGATACTCCCCACCATAAGAAAAGGCACATAAGCGATCGTCGCTACACAGGCATTTGGCAAAATATGCATAAGCATTATCCGCATATCGCTAGCCCCCAAAGCACGCGCCGCCTTGACATACAGGCTCTCGCGCACTTTGAGAAACTCCGCGCGCACAATCGCACTAAGGCTAATCCAGCTAAACGCCAGCACAATGCCTAGAATCCACCAAAAGCTAGGTGTGATAAAGCTTGAGAGAATGATGAGCAAAAACAGCAGCGGGATACTTGCATACACCTCTATCCCCCTTTGCCCGATGAGGTCAAGCAGCCCTCCATAATACCCCTGCAAGCCCCCAATAGCAATGCCAATCACCACGCTACACGCGCTTAAAATCAGCCCAAAGGCTATGCTTGTGCGCACACCATAGATAAGCCGCGCTAGCACATCTCTGGCTTGATCATCTGTGCCCAGCCAATGCCTAAGAGAAGGGGGCGTGGGCGCAGGGGTGTGCAGATCTAGCACGATAGTATCATAGCTATAAGGGATAGGGGCTTTTAGCACAAAGCTATCGCGCAAAAGCTCTTGCATATATGGGTCATTATAATCAGGCTCGGTGTCAAAGTCTCCGCCAAAGGTGGATTCTGGGTAGCTCTGCCACAAGGGGAAGTAAAAATGCGCATTATGGTAGATGAGCAGGGGCTTGTGGTTTGCTAGCAAGGGAGCTAGCAAGGCTAGGAGACAAAGCGCGGCAAAAAGATAGAGCGAGATTCTAGCGCGAGTGTTTTTGGCGAAGGTGTGCCAGCGATTTTGCCATAGGCGGAAGCGGTAGCTCTGTGTGAAATCGCTAGAATCCTTTGCTGGCGTTTTTACACTTTGGACTTTAAGCCTAGAATCCACTTTTTTATTGTCATATTGAGTCGCAGGCGAAATATCTCCGTCATTGCGAGCGGTGCTTGTGCTTGTGTAAGCGTTGTTTTTTCTGTCATTGCGAGCGGATTGAAAATCCGCGCGGCAATCCATTTTTTGTGGTTTTTGCGCGTTGTTGCTTGTGGATCGCCACGCCACTGCTAGCGCAGTGTCTCGTAATGACGAAATTGGAGCGTTGTGTTCAAACAAGGATTCTAGGGGGTTTGCATTTTGAGCATTTTTCTTAGAATCCGCTTGCGCGCCTTTGTGGATCGCCACGCCGTGCTGGCACACGGCTCGCGATGACAGAAATGGAGCATTAAGCCTAGAATCCACTTTTTTACTATCGGCGTTGTTTTTTCTGTCATTGCGAGCGGATTGAAAATCCGCGCGGCAATCCATTTTTTCTGCGCTAGCAAAATCCCTAGAATCCACTTTTACACTAGAATCCACTTTTGCCAAGCCTTAGAGCTGCCATATCATATAGCATACGAATTAGAAGGGGGCATATCTAGTAGCATCTCTTTTTTCACCTCTTGTGCGCGATCACTTCCTAGCAAGTAGCACACAATCTCTAGGGCAAAAAACGGCGCGCTAGCAGGACCAGAAGCGGTGATCTGGGAGTCGTGCGTAAGGACACTTGTTTGTTGATAGCGCAGATTTGGGGCTTTAGAGCTCTCATAGCAAGAAGACTCGCAGCCCGGATAGCAAGTAAAATATCCTTGCAGCACATTGGCGCGTGCTAGCACGATAGGCGCGGCGCAAATAGCAGCGATAAGTTTTTTAGCCTTAGCAAAGCTCTGCAAAATTGCCCTAATCTCCGCGCTTGCGCTAAGATTTTCCATCCCTCTAAGCCCGCCGGGCAGGGCTATGCCGCTTAGGCGATCTAATACACTAGAATCCACTTTTGCTAGATCGTGTGGCGCAAATATCTCTATATCGTGCGCGCCTTTATACGCCCTAGCTCCGCTCACTCCAGCTAGCAGCACCTCTATCCCACTTCGGCGCAAAATATCCACCACACTCACACACTCAATCTCCTCAAAGCCATCAGCCAGCGGGACTAAAATGGATTTTACTTGATCTGTTGCTTGCATAATCACTCCTTGCTTTATGTGCGAGCATTGTAGCTAAGATTTAAAAATACACGCGCAAATAAAGCCTGATGAGAGTAGTTGAACGCTTTCTTACATAGCAAGCAGGCTTTAGATTAAGGGGCAGATACGCTTATCTTCACGCTCATTTGCTTTGCCCTACTCTATAAGGCAAACGACACAAAGTAAAGTGGCTTTGTGCTTGGCGCGCGCTTTGCTCTATGCTTGTGGCTGCTTGTTTTTTTTTTTTTTTGTGATAGGGTTGCGCTCTGCGTTTTGGCGCAGAATTTTACTTACTAAAGGGGATAAAATGGATATGCAAGAGCTAGTGAAAAAACATATAAAATTTACAAGTCAAGGGGATTTTATAAGAAGTGTAAAAACACTTAAGGCTAGATATAACCTTAGCGATAGTGAAGCAGAAGCTTTTGCTAATAGCAATGAAATGGAGCATATTAAGCTTATGAAAAGTAAATTTACACACAAACAATCTAGTGCTAAAAGACAAGGCATAAAGTTTGGATTCAAAGATTTTCAGGAATTTTATTATTGGTATGAAGCTCAAGGGGATAGGTGCTATTATTGCAATACGGAATTTGCATTGCTAAAAAAAGTGTTTGCTAAGGAGCTTTTAGATTCAAAAAAGTTTAATAGCACACCACATATAGAGCGTAAAGATTCTAATGCTGGGTATAGTGTTGATAATTGCGTGCTTACCTGCTCTTTATGCAATAACGCTAAGAGTGATATGATGAATGCGGAGAACTTTAAAAACTATTTTGGTAAGGCGATAGGGAAGTTTGTCGCTGATTTATATAGTGATGTCATCACAAATAAATAAGATTCTATACAAAAAGAGATAGACAAGTTTAGCACATAGATTCTACAAGAGCCGCGCATAGGCAAGCTTGCCGCGCTACTCCACGCGGCGGATAGCAATGATGTCTTTTGTATAGCCATAATGCCGCATAAAATAGCTTATATGCTCGTTTGGATAGCCCTTTGGATCGGTGTTTAGGCGTTGAAGCTCAAGGCTGTATAAAGCGATGTCTTTGCTTGTTAGAGTGATTTCATCTTGTCCTTTTGCTTGAGCTTCTACAAAAAGAGTGATGAGATTATAGGGGGCATTATGCGCTGGATAATACTTCTTAAAAGACTCTTCATACACTCTAGCTGAAGCAATAAGCAGGGTAAAGATAAGCACCACAATGCCAAAATTACCCGCCAAGGCAAGCGCACCATTACGAGAGTGTCGCCACAAAAACGCCACGCCAAAAAGTGCGCAAAGCACGAGCAAGACCAAAAACCACACGGCATTCACTCTAATCGCGCTAAACCCCACAACCCCTATAAGCCCAACTACCAGCATAGCAGCACTCAAAGCTAGCTCTGGGGCAAGCCTTTTGCGTATATGCTGCCACGCAAGCACCATAAGCAGCACGCCAGAAGCGATCAGCACCCACTGCAAGGCGATATGATTGCTTGCAATAAGCTCTGCTAGATAGGACTTGATATTGCCCAAAGTGGTGGTGTCTTGTATGATTTCTTGCTGCCATTTCCCCCTGCCAGAGACATAGGTCAAAAGCGTAGCGACAAAAGGCATAGCACATAGCAATGCGCAGTAATACCACACCATAGCACTAATACCCCTAAACCCCCTGCTAAGCAGGAGCAAAAAGCTAAGCCCAGCGATAGATAGCGTGCTTGGCTCATTTTGAAAGCACGCGCAATAGCTAAGCACAAAGACAAATGCGATATGCATAGGAAGATTACGGCTAAAGCGCACTTCCTTGCCAAATACAAAATAATACCCCACAGGCAAAAACGCCAGCAACGCCACCCCAGCACTCCACACATACGCCGCCATATTGACAAAGTTAATAAGCGTAAAAAGCACAAATACCACAAGCGATACCAGCACAAAAATCAGCCTAAAATCTCGCCTTTGATTGATCCAATACACAAGCACGCTAGCCATACAGCTTATAAGCAAATACGCACACACGCTAAAAAACGCCGCCATAATTTTAAAAGCCGCTACAACTTCTACACCAAAGCTTACTAGCACTTCGCCAAAGGGGCGCATACTTGCTACCATCAGCACATCAGCGATATGTCGCCCCCTTTGCCAGAACCACCCTTGAAGCACGCCCGTAAAATCCAGCGGACTATAAAATGCCGGATAAGTAGAGCTATAAATCCAATCATCGCCCACAAGTGCGCATAAAGTCGCCCTAGAAGCGATCAAAGCACTAAGCCCTACCACATACAAGATAAACGCGATTGTGGGGAAATCCCACCTAAGTCGCAGAGCCTGTGTAAGGCTATAATCATACACATATATCACACTATCACTAGGCTTAAAAAGTGTGGGTATATGCGATATTCTAGCTAGATAAACACGCACGCTACTTTGGAGCAAAAGCATTATAAGAAGTAGCGCGAGCAAGCCTATCGCCACAGCCCTGTAAAATTTCTTCTGTATGCTTAGTGTGTAGATGAGTCCCTGCTCACTCAAGCCCTGCAGCACGCTTGGTGCAAGAAGCGAGCCTGCTACAAACTGCCCTACCCCCTTTCTAGCAAAAGTGATAGACTCTATATGTGGATCAAGTGCGATAGCACGCATTGCATAAAGGCGATTATGTGTGAAAATTTTGCCACTAGGCACAAATGTAAATACATAAATAAAATGCGTAAATTTCTGTGCCCTAGCATAAGAGGCAAACTCATCAACCCCAGCAAATTCATCAGCTTTTTTGACTGCGGAGTTGCTAGCTAGCGTGCGCTCTATATCTAAAGTGATCGTGCTAAAAGTCGCACTCCTTTGCACACTCCCAATGCTATATGCAAGCCCCAGCCCACAAAGGACACAAATAACTACTAATATATATATATATATATCCGCGTTTGCCCATAACTACCTCCTACATAAAACAAGCGCGCAATCATAGCATATACTTCGCTAAGGCTTGGCGCAGTGAGTGGAACGCCCTTTGCTTCAATCCTTACCAAACACCACTAAGGATAGCCTAAATGAGCATTGTAAGGACACAGCCAGCACACACAGCCAAAAGCCCTAGAATCCAGCTCCGCCCATCACGCAAGGCACGCGCGATCGCCGCGCTAATCACACTAGCTAGCGCACTAAGCCTAGCCCAAGCCCTAAGCCCAGAGATCGACTTCAATCCCCCAAATTATGTCGAGGAAATGCCTAGCAAGGAGTTCCTCCCAGCTCCAGCTCAAGCAGGCTCACTCTTTGGGCAAGGCGATCGCCCACTTTTTGCCGATAGGCGAGCTATGCGCCCCAATGATCTTATCACCATAAACATCGATGAAAGCTCCAATGCCTCTCTCTCTAGCTCCAAAGACTACACAAGCACAAGCGGTGGCGCGATCAACGCCCCTGTGCTAGGCTATAACGGCAGCGATGAGCAAGCCGCCAAAGACACCCAAGATCTCAACAACCAGACCAACTACACCCTGCAAAAAACCGCCGATAACTCCAACTTCAAGGGCAGCGGACAGCAAAGCCGCAATGACGCGCTGAAATTCTCAATAACCGCTAGAATCCTAAAAGTGCTAGAAAATGGCAACTACTTCGTCTATGGGCATAATGAAGTGCTAATCGATGGTGAAAAGCGGCTAGTAACCATTAGCGGCGTGATCCGCCCCTATGACATAGAGCGCGATAATAGCATTTCATCAAAGTTTATCGCAGACTCCAAAATCGCTTACACAAGTATCGGCGCGATCGGACAGACCAACCACAAAAAAGATGGCACACAAGCCATAGAAGATGAATTTCCTTTCTAGATTCTAGCCCTTGCGCACCACCGCCCCACATATCACCTCAAATACCGCGCTAAATACCGATACTTCACATACTAGCGCGCCAAAGATCATCGCCCTAATCCCTGCGCGAAGCGGAAGCAAGAGAATCCCGCGCAAAAATATCAAGCCCTTTTGCGGCAAGCCCATCATCGCCTACCCTATCACAACCGCGCTAGAATCCAAGCTTTTTTCTCGTGTGATTGTTAGCACGGACTCACAGCACATAGCCGATATTGCCCAAAGCTATGGGGCAGAAATCCCATTCCTACGCCCAAGCTCTTTAAGCGATGACTTCACGCCCACTGCCGCTGTCGCCGCACACGCAGCACAAGAGCTAGGGCTAGATTCTAGCTCTAGCGATGTGCTTTGTGTGATCTACCCCACTACCCCACTTTTGCAAGCAAGCTTTCTTGCACAAGGCTTGCAGGCTCTGCTAGATTCTAGCGCGGCATATAGCTTTGGCGCACTAGAGTATAGCTACAATCCTTATAGAAGCTTTGTCATTGATGAAGGTAGCCCCACTATGCTTTTCCCCGAGCATTATCACAAACGCTCACAAGACCTCCCTAGGATTTATCACGATGCAGGGCAGTTTTACTTCGGGCGAGTGTGGGCGTGGCACGATGAGCTAGCGATTTTCGCGCCGCACTCTCGCCCCATTGTGCTGCCCCACTCCCTAGCCCACGACATCGACACGCTAGAAGACTGGAATCTAGCAGAGCTAAAGTTCCGCGCCTTTATGGATTCTAGCTCCGCAACACTTAGCTAAAGGGTTTTCTAGTGGATTCTACTCACCTGTAACAATTGTCGTGCGCTTGGTGTAAATATAGGGGAAGCCATTGCGAGCGAAATCTGTGGTAGCGATTTTCTCTATCCCGCCATTGCGTGCAGCCGCTGCGATCGTGCAGTCCCCAAAGTCAAAAAAGTAGAAAAAGTTCTTGCAAATCCCAATGCCTGTTTTCTTACTACTTGCCATACCTGTGGCACTGCCTGGCGTATAGACCGTGCCGCAGCCACAGAGTAAAAACGCCAGCACAAGCGCGAGATTTTTATGCATTATTTTTGCTTCTTTTTGGATTCTTTTTTGCCTGATTTTTTCGCCCCTGATTTATCAAGCTTTTTGGTGGATTTTTTAGACTTTTTGTGAGCTTTGCCCGCGATGATAAAGCGCAGGGCATTGAGCTTGATAAAGCCTGCGGCATCTTTTTGATCATAGACGCTATCTTCTTCAAAGGTGCTATATGCCGCGCTAAAGAGCGAGTTGCTAGACTCCCGCCCTAGCACCATTACACTGCCTTTATACAGCTCTAGGCGGACAAGTCCATTCACGCTTTTTTGCGTGGTGTCGATGAGAGCTTGCAGGGCTTCTCTCTCCTTGCTAAACCAAAATCCATTATAAATAAGGCTCGCATAGCGCGGCATAAGCTCATCTTTGAGATGTGCTTCTTCTCTATCAAGCGTGATGGATTCTATCGCTCGATGTGCTTTTAGATAGATCGCACCGCCCGGAGTCTCATAGCAGCCGCGCGATTTCATACCCACAAAGCGATTTTCCACAAGATCAAGCCTGCCTATGCCGTGCTTAGAGCCTAGCGCATTGAGCTTTTGCCAGAATTTTGCAGGACTTAGCTTTTTGCCATTTATCGCCACGCCATCGCCGTTTTCAAACTCTATGGTGATGACTTCAGGCGTATTAGGGGCATTTTTAGGGCTGACACTCCACCGCCACATACTCTCTTCTGGAGCTTGGCTTGGGTCTTCGAGATTTTGCCCTTCATAGCTGATGTGCAAGAGATTTGCGTCCATTGAGTAGGGGGACTTTTTCTTCGCATTTTCAATGGGGATTCCAGCCTTTTTGGCATAGGCTAGGAGCTTTTCTCGGCTATTTAGATCCCACTCTCTCCACGGAGCTATGACCTTAATCTCCGGGTCTAGCGCATACGCCCCTAGCTCAAAGCGCACTTGGTCATTCCCCTTGCCTGTCGCGCCGTGCGCGATCGCATCGGCACCGACTTTTTGCGCGATTTGCACAAGTCTTTTAGCGATCAATGGGCGTGCGATACTTGTGCCTAGCAGATATTCCCCCTCATAAATCGCATTAGCACGAAACATTGGGAAGACAAAATCACGGATAAATTCTTCTTGCAAATCTTCTATGAAGATGTTTTTTGCCTTAATGCCAAGCTTTAAGGCTTTGGCGCGTGCTGGCTCGACTTCTTCCCCTTGCCCAATATCTGCGGTGAAGGTTACCACCTCGCAGCCATAAGTATCGCCAAGCCATTTTAAAATCACGCTTGTATCAAGCCCACCACTATATGCTAGCACTACCTTTTTGATCGCCATTGCTACTCCTTTGAATTTATGATGATCGATTATAGCAGATACTTTGGGGCTTGTAGTAGAATCTAGCTGTGTTTGCGTAGATGTAGTTGTGCTTAAGACTTTGTGAAAAGGGCGTGCTGGCTTGAGGCTAGAGATGTAACTTTTGAGCTAAATCCTAGAATCCACTTTTGCAAAACTAGATTCTGGGTTTGTTTTATGGATCGCCGCGCTCGTTTCACTCGCTCGAGATGACGGAAAAAACGCGGCAAGTCAAAAAGTGGATTCTAGTGGGAGAGTGGATTACTAAAGAAACTTCGCTGCGCTTGTTTTGGGGCAGGAGCTACCTAAGCGGTAATGACTGCCCCAAAATTTTAGCAATCAAGTAAATGCCTACCCAAGAGCGAATCGCTTGTGGCTATACCTTTTTCTTGTTTGCATCATCTAATATCGCCTTGGCAATCCCTGATACATCTTGTGAGATTTGTGAGCTAGCATTGGCGATAGAGACATTCTCTTGGGT
>NZ_JANURN010000019.1:0-5951 GCF_030249855.1 Helicobacter zhangjianzhongii | reverse complement strand
GCGACAAGTCCAGATCCGCCAAACACATCGATAAATATGCTCTCCCCATCGATCTCCCCATCTGCTCTCATAGTATTTAGCACTTGCTTGATATGCTTTAGCATATTTTTCTTATTTCCCATAAAGGATAGCGGCGGCTTTGTGTAAATCATCTTTGCCCTTGTGTTTTTGCGTGATTATTCACTAAACACAAGCACACAAAAAGGGGTAAAGCTGGGGTTAAGATTCTAGGGGGTAGAATTGCGACCAAAGAGTATTGATAGAATCTTATCTAAGCAAGTCTTAGCTCATAACTAAGGCGACTTGCGGGCTATGCCTTAAGCGTTCAATACTCTTTTATTTTTTTAGCAGTTTATTAAACTTCTCATCATCTAAAATTCCTCTCTCAAAATACATTGTTTTAAATCCCAGCTCGTTCCGTCCCTTTTGTATCTGCTCTACCACGACATAAAATTCTCCATCTAGCTGTCTTGCGCTTATGCTTGCTGTCTCTTGGCGTTTGCCTATACTTATGCCTTTATGTGTTGCGTTGTCGGCATAGTCTTGATATTTTGCTATTTCATCAAGCGTTACAGGCTTTTGACCACTAAATTTCACTAAATTAGATTGCTCTCCGTGTCTATTAAGTGTATGTGCGACATTGTTTGGGTCTATGCTTCTGCGGACATCTTGGGGATATTTGAAGCCCAATTCTTTTGCGACTTTTTCATCAAGCTTATTGATTGCAAAGCGTTTATTTCTCGCTAGTGCGTAGGCTAGTGTTTCTGCGTTTAGATTCTCCTTGCCGATTAGATTCATCTTGCTACCATACTTCGCGCTAGAATCTATCGCCTTAAACACATTATAAAGTCTTTTATCTTGCTTCTTTGCTTCCATTCTGCGCATTATAGCGTATTTGCCGCTAGATACTGCCTTGCTCCCAGCTGTGCTGCCGAGTAGTCCTAGGGCAAACTTCTCGGGGCTAAATCTCCACTGCCCATTTTCATCTTGCTCCACTCCTGCCACGCTCCCGCCTAGTAGTCCCGCTCCTAAGTGTGGATTGCTGTGAAAGATATTGGGACTAGAGTCATTAAAATACTTCCGCCCACTCTCACTCTCTACGCCCCTGTTTTCTATGTGTTTTATTTGGTTGGAGTCAAAGACTACAAATTCACTATTTGCATATACCATAGAATCATAGCCCTTTTCTTTGAGTCTCTCTAGGGTCTCTCTAGCTTCTTGTGCGCTTTCATATTGTCTTGTAGGGCTTATATCAATTCCCCGTGCCGTGATGCCTTTTGTGCGCATACGATCTAAAAACGCAATAGTTTGATCGCTTAAATCTAACTGCCTATAATCAAAAATATTTAACTCTTTGCCGCCTTTTTCAATCTCAAAATAATCTACCGCCCCAGCCCATACATAATCCGCCTGCGTGTCTCTTTGTATCATTTTTTCTAAAGTATTAAACGCCTCTTTGGCTTCATAAAGTTCTGTGATTCTCTTTTTTGAAATTCCTGTGATATAAGCATATTCATCTATGTTTTGGGCGGTAATGCCTTGATTTGAAAATATAAAGGGCTTTTTCATTTGTAAAAATGCTTTGATGATAGGGGCTTTGCCTGTGGTGTTTTCTTTCACAGCTCTATCTGCTATATCATCTCCAAACCAAAATCCATAGCCAGAGTGGATTTTGTCTTTATTAAATACTTCAAAGACCTTGTCGCTACTTGTGCCGTGATAAAACACCTTCGGCAGTCCGTTTTCATCTTTTGTCAAGGGGCTTGAGTCTTTATGCCACTCTAGCAAGTCTTTTGCCTTTTTCTCATCGTAGGCAAACTTTTTCATCGCGGATTTTAGCAAGGCGTTAGAATCCACTTTTGGCGTGTCTTGCAAATCTTGTGCTATACTCTCCCTTGCAAGTCCATTCGGCTCTTGGTCTTTACTTGCTTGGCTGGTAAAAGTATGGATAAGGTCAGCGTTTTTTATCTTTGATTCTATATATCCCTTGCGTGCTTTGGGCAAAAATGTAAAGAGTCTTTTATCCTGGAAATCCGCTATCAAAAAGCTATAAAAATTCTCCCCATCGTTAAATACCTTGATCTTTGTTTTTCGCTCGCCTTTTGTCAGCTCTATGTCTGGGTGCTTCAGGGTCGGCTCTACGATGTGCAAGTAGGCTAGTCTGCTTTGGGCATCGCCTTTTTTCTGTAAATGCGCGATGAAGTTTTCTTTATTTTCCACGCTTTCAAGGCTTTTTAGAAAGCTTTGTATATCAAGCTCCTGCGGTAGTCTCGCACCTTGCTTTGATTCTAGTAGCTTCGTGGCTTCTTGGGGGGTGAGTGCCTTTGGGGTAGAATCCGCTTTTGGTGTTGCTTGCGGTGTGGGCGTGCTAGAATCTAGGCTAGTCTCTATCTTTTTTCTGTTAGTATGTCCATAATTTTGGTAGTTATTGACTACTTTTCTCCACTCCCTAGCAAAATCATAAAATCCATCAAGATCTAGCCCATATTTTTGAGCCACTGCAAAATGTCTTTCCGCCTTTTCTCTAAAGCGTTGCATTTGTTTAGGGGTAAGTGGGTCTTTTGTCTGCAAAAACGCTTCTTTATCTTTCAGCAATAAAGCACTATCAAATACTACCAAAGGTGGCACATCGCTATCATATCCCCATTTTTCAGTTAATTGTGAGTCGATTTTTTGCGCTAGTGGATTTGCTTTTATAAAATCAAGTATATCTCTAAGGTATTCGTTGTCTTTGCTCCACGACTCTAGCACTAGCATATTAAAATCTGTTTTCCCTTTTTGCGTGGGCTCTTTTTGTGGCGGGGTGGTAGCACTAGAATCCGCTTCATCAAAAAGCCCTTTTTGTGTGGTGGGTGTTTGTGTGGTAGGTGGCATAATCTCGCTAGAGTTTAAAGAGAGATCCACCCCTTTAGTAGAATCGCTAGCGGGTGCTGTCTTAGCGGTTTTCTCTACATTATCACCAATAGCTTGTTCAAAAGGGTTGGTTTTATGCAAAGCTTTACTATGTGCTTTGGCTTGTTGTTTAATATTATCTTGCTCTGCTTTGGAAATCTCTGGTAGTTGTAAATCTAGTAAATCTTGTATTGCTTCTTTTCTCGCGTGATAGTTTTCTATGGTGGTTTGGTATTGGTTGTAGTTTGGGTTATAGGATATTTTTAGCTTTTTTAGGGATTTTTGTAGCTTATAATCTTGGCTAGTTAGTCTTATCGCTACTCGTGGCTCTCCTGTGCTTGTGGCGGTGGTAAAAACTAGCGCGTTATCACTTGCGTTTAGGGTGTTAAAAATGTAGTCTTTTTTGCGTGCGGCTTTAATAAGATCGTCCATATTTTTAAGTGCTTGTGAATATTTTTGTGTAGTGTTGGTATGCGCTTGGGCTTGGCTGTATGTGTGCGTGCCTAGAAAGCCTCCTGTGATTCTTTGATTAGCCAGAGCTTGTATGTAGTTTGTAAATTGTAATTCTAGCTCTTTTAAATAGCCTTTTATAAGTGGGTGTTCTGTGGCTATGATTTGGCTAGCATAGGATTCTAAAAGCTTCATAGATTCTTTATAGTGATATAGTGGCTCAAATGATTGGATATTTTTAAGTGTTTTAATTATGTCTGGGTTATTTGTTTCAAAGTCTTTTATAAAGTTTTGTGGCGTGGGTTGTGGTATAATCTCATCGCTAGCAGGTGAAATAGCTTCGGTAGGCTTTTGCTCTGTCTTTAGAGGTGGAGTAGTGGTAGCAGGTTCGACTCCTGCCCTTGCTAGTTTTTTGTATTTTGGATTGCTAAGTTCTGCGCTATTGACTTTCTTTGCTGTGATAAGAAAATTCCCTTTATTATCGCTATCAAGTATGATGAGATTTATTTTTTCCCCATTATTTTTATCTGCAAAAGGTATGATAAAGCCACTTTTATCATCTGCGTAGGCTTCTTTTGCTTGGGCTATGACTTCTGGGATTTGCTTTTGCTCCTCTAGTGTTAGTGCTTGCCCATACTCGCTTTTTCTAGCTTCGCTGATGTGTCCTACCCTAGCTCGTGTGATAAAAACGCCTGCGCTGTGATTGTTGTTTATAAGCTCTTGTAAGTTGTTATTTAGTGTTGCGATTTTTAGAATCTCTGGGGCGTTTTGGTAGTCTTTTTGCGCGATTTTTTCTAAAAACTCGCCATATTCTTGCGGTGTGGCTAGGGGTAGGGCTTCTAGTTGTTCTTTAGTGAGTTTGCTTGTGGTTTTTGTGCTTAATTCTTTTATCTCGCTAGAATCCACTTTTGGCGTGTCTGCTGGCGTGGGTGTGCTTGGCGGTGTCGGTGGTGTAGGGTCTGTGTCAAAGTGCTTGTGGATCTGCTCTTGCAAGTCTTTGACAAAGCTTGCGTGGTGTTTGGTAGGCGTGGGGAGATCGCGCAGATACTCTAGGGCGTGCCTTGTGCCATCACTCTCAAGCCCTAGCAAATAATCTACATCAAAGCGCACTTCATCGCGCCATTTTATGAAGTCTTGCACCTTGCTTCGCACCTGCTCTGCTCGCTTGGGCTTTGGCACGATCGCATTTTTTAGCTCTCTTATGGCTTGCTCGATTATATCTAGCTCATCGCTTGCACGGCTGGCGTAGCGTGTGTATGTCTCATAGCTTGTGCCGCCTTGCTTTGCGTAACGCTTTGCTTTGTGTAAGTCTTTTAGTATCTCATATTTCAAGCCGTGTAGCTGTGTGAGTGGATTCTCTGCTTTGGTGGCTGGCTCTAGCCTATCGATATAGCTTTTTTCACTAAGCTTTTCTAAGGCTTGCTCGCGGTATTTTGCCGAGCCTTTTAGCCCTTGCTCGCCGCGCTCTTTGTTTTTCCACTTTAGGTTGCTGTTTTGCATAGGGGTTACTTGTATCTGCGCTGTTTCTGGGTGGTGAAAAAAGTCTTTCAAGCTTGTCTCTAGCCCGTGCTTTTCTAGCTCTGGGTAGAATTGCTCTAGCTTTGGGGTTGCGATTTGGCGTGCTTTTTTATGCAGCTCATCGTATTTTTCTTTCGCGGCGGCGTTTTTCTCTAGGTTTTTGGTCTTTGCTATGTTTTGGGCTTCTATGATGATGGGGCGCACTTCATCATAGATGGGTTGTAGCTTTGCTTGTAGCTCTTGTGCTTTTGCCCTTGTCTCTGCGAGCTTTGCGGCTTTCCACGCCTTTTGGTCTGCTTTGCTCCACTTGGGCTTTTCTTGCGCGGTGTGTGGTATAATGTCGCTTAGATTTGCTTCGCTATTCAACGCTTTAGCGGTTAAATCGGGCTTAGCGATTATTGGAAGCTCGGGCAAGTCGCTGTATAAAACTTCTCCGCCCTCTTTAATTTTATTTTGCAAATTATTTAGATTCTTTGGCGCGTTGCTAGAGATTACCCACTCGCCATTATCATTTTTACTTACACTTGCAAAAAACTTGCCTAGCTTTTCATCTCTATAGTCTTTAGCAAAAATTATCGCCCCATCGACTTGTCTCACCACTGCGTTTGGTGTCTCTAAAGTCTCTTTGATATAGGGTAAAAACTCCGCTCTATCGCGCTGGATTAGCTTCACTAAACTATTTGCGCTTAAAGTTATCTGCTCGCCTTGCAAGATCGGCTCTAGGGCTTGTGCTACTTGCTCGCTAAATTGTGGCGTGTAGGATTCTTGCAAGTCTTTAAGCCCAAAGGTCTCTAGCCATTTTTGCGCGATGTCGGCTGGGATTTGGTGTGTGTGTCCTTGCGTGTCGGTGTAGGGTGTCTTTTGGTTTGGGGTGCTAGGCTCTAGCTTTATAATCTCATCGCCTTTTTGGATTTGGGTGTAGCCTTTTTGTTTAAGCAGGTCTTGCACGCGTGGCAGCTCGCGCAAATCCATATCAAAAAAGTAGGCTAGCTCTCTTTGCAGCTTCTCTAGGCAATACATCTTACCCCTTAGTTTAAAAATCCTACTATGGTAGAATCTTGGGCGTTTTTATAAAAGGGGTAAGAATGGAT